>DNIP01000110.1 GCA_003499325.1 Oscillospiraceae bacterium | reverse complement strand
TATCGTTGATGAAGCCGATATCACTGCAACTCAAACCATCAACGGCAAGACCGAGACGATCATGGTCAAGAACCAGACTGCCTACTATAAGGCCGTCACCTGCAACAGGAAGGACGGCGACTCCGACGTGGAAAAGACGAACCACAAGATCCTGCTCGACCGCACCGACCTCAACGGCGACGTCGGTCAGCAGTGGCTGGCGCTCTACAGCGTGAAGTATGAGAACGGCATGCCGATCCTCGCGGATTCCTTAAAGTTCAAGCAGGGCAAGGGCGGCGCGCCCGATGGCTACTCTACGGGCATCCATATGTTCGGCGATGAAGCGGTGCAGAACCTGACAGACGCAAGCAAGAGCATGCCCCTTTGCTATAACGACCCGAATGAGGGCACCTATGTGTTCTTTAAGCGTGATACGGCAAAAACGGCGGTAGGCTCGCTGTTCTCCGGCGGCTCCCTCGCGCTGGGCGGCGTGATCGGTCTTGCCGTAGGCGGCTTGCTCACCTTCGCCGTCATTCAGCTGGCAAACAAGAAGAAAAAGAAGGAAGCCGAGCAAGAACAATCGAATTAACAAACCACATCAGGGGCTGTCGCGTTCATCTGCGCGATAGCCCTTTTAGGCTTTTCTACCCTCTGAGGGGCTGTCGCTCAGTTGAGCGATAACTTTTTTGATTTTTTTTAAAAATTTTTAATAATTATTCCTATTTGTCCCCCTATTGTCCCCCTTCTTATGTTATGATAGCATTGTAAAATGGTTTTAGTATATAAAACGGAGGTACATAATGAAGAAAATACTGACCATCATCACCTCGGCGCTGCTGTGCATGACCATGCTCGTGCTCTCTCCGGCGCAGGTGACAGCGTCCGCCGCGAACAGCGGTAAGAAGTATATCAGCGAGGTCAAGGTCGGAATGGGCGTGACCTCTGAGGAAGCCTCAAAGGAGCTTCTTGAAGAGGGCTACACCATCTTCGCCGACGACAAGGGCAACTATGCCGACCTCAACGAGGGCGCCGGCACTACGAACGCCCTCAAAGAAGGCCCCAACCAGAAGATCGTCTATCTGGGCTACAAGACCACCGATGACGCCGCTGACGCGATCACCGACCTTGCGGTCATGAACATGAGAGGCGGATTTAGCTATCAGGGATATGAACAACTGATGCAGGATCATATGGACACCCATATCAAGCCCTTTGTCGACCGCTTTATCTCTACGCTCAGCGAGTATCGTGAGAACCTGAAAAAGCCACAGGATTCCGCCAACTACAAGCGCGCTGACTATTATAGGATGCTGCTCAACAAGCTGACCGACGACGATACGAGCGGCAAGCCGCTGGGCGACCTCTTGATGAACGAGACCAAGTATGAAATGGGCGACGAGGCCTACAAAGCCCTCTCGGAGGAAGAGAAGAAGGAGCACTGCGACATCCTCACCCTCCTCATGCAGGGCAACGGTCAGGCTGTCATGCTGATGGAGACCGAGCTGACTAAGGCGTCGGATTCCTCCGACAATACATGGCTCGACCGCTTTTTGGAAACCGATCTTCAGGCGCTGACAAATAGCGTGAAGGAGGAGAACCCCGGCTTTACTCCCTCCGAGATCGATCAGGAGCTCGACAAGAGGTATTACGATACCGCCAAGAAAATCCGTGAAAAGTGGAGCACGTTCAACGAGCTCCTGCTCAACTACGACAACGCGGTCGACAGCGCTGATGAAGTAATCGATACTGAGATCGAAAGTGATACAAACACTAAAGTAAACGAAAATTCATCTGATGAAGAACTTGCCAAGGCGATGGATGAGGAGCTCGACAAGCATAATCTATTGCTTGACGGCGGCAAGGCGGCGGAGGATATCGCTGTCCACGATTTTCTTGAAGCAATAAAGTATGAAAAAGGTACGCTGCTGGATTTCTTCCAAAAGGACGTGTCTGAGTTCAACAGCGAGAAGAAGATCCGCGCCCTGTATCCGATCGCAGACGCGCTCTCGGGCGGTCAGATCGCCGGACTCGACTTTTTGTCCATCAAGGATATGATCATCATGGCTTTCACGGACGAAAAGGGATTTAACAGCGTTGATCTCGATAAGGTGAAGCCCGCCTCTATCTATGAGGGAGTCAACCGCGAGATATATGAAAGCGGCGGCGTCGCGCTGACCGACGCCGCGCTGCGCACGGACGCAAGCACAAGCGCAAGCAAAACCAACTCCGGATTTAAGCTAAGCACCCTCAGTATCGTCCTCTGGAGCTGTACCGCGGCAACCGGAGCGGTGGCACTTGGTACAGGCATAGCGAGCAAGATGATCGCAAAAACAGGGGAAAGGGCTATAACGAGGCTTGGAGATCTGCAAAAGCAACTGAGCGATTTAAACCAAAGCTTGGATTATTCAAAATCTAACGCTTATTTGGAGAAATTCGGTCGATACGGACAAGATACATCTGTTAGACAATTGACCAGGCGGATCAACAGCCTTCAAACCAGAGATATTCCGAAAGCCGAAGAAGCGGCGAGGAAGGCGATGCAGGAGGGCCCCGCAAAATCAACTCTGTGCAAATATCTTTCTGTCGGCTTTGCGCTTGTTTCGGCGCTCCTCGCGGGCTTTTCTATCTACTTCACCGTTACCGAGATGATGGCGTACTACAAGGTGAAGTTTACTCCCATTCCGAAATACATTGTAGAGAAAGCCGACATTACCGCCACCGATACCAAAACCGGTAAAGAGATGATGATACAGAACCAGACCGCGTATTATCGGTATGTTCCCTGCAACCGTACCGACGGCAGCAGCAACGTGGAGAAGGAGAACCACGAGATCCTCCTCGACCGCGCCGACCTCAACGGCGACGTCGGTCAGCAGTGGCTGGCGCTCTACAGCGTAAAGTATGAGAACGGCATGCCGATCCTCGCCGATTCCTTAAAGCTCAAGCTCGGTGAAGGCGATGCTCCCGAGGGCTACTCTACCGGCATCCATATGTTCGGCGACGAGGCGGTGCAGAACCTGACCGATGCAAAATCCGACTACTCCTACAACGACCCCAACAAGGGCACCTATGTGTTCTTTAAGCGTGATACAACACCCGTCAAGGGTCTGATATCAGGCTCCGTATTCTCCGGCGGCTCGCTGATGCTCGGAGTGATCTTAGGCCTGATAGCAGGCGTCGGGCTGATGTTGCTGATCAGCTTTTCCTCCAGGAAAAGAAGAGAGAGAAGGGCGTCCTGAGATACGGCGCAACCTATGAAAAGGAAGTGAACAAAATGAAGAAAAGCCTTTCATTCCCCATGCGGACGCTATCGATGATGCTGGTGCTCTTTTTGGTGATGGCAACGACGGCGATCGGGATCCCGACCGTCGCGGCACAAGATCGCACCAAAGGAGAACGTGTGTATTTTATCAGCTTGAGAAAAGGCGATAAGCTGGAAAAAGGCGTAACGCTAACCAACATTAATGAATACAACAGGAAGGATTATAAAGCTTTCTCCGTCTATATCGACGACGAGCTGTATCAGGAGAGCGAGGACGAGATCACCATCGACCGAATGGTCAAGGTGAAGAAAAAATCCTTCGATCCCAATAGACCCCGTCACCCGGTGGTATACCTTGAGACGATAGAGGACGAGTCAAAACGCGTATATATCAGGAACGCGACTAAAGGCAAATTCTTAGATGAGGGAACCACGTTAGTCAACTACGATACCTTTTCGCAAACAAAGAGCAGTGAGTATTTTGTCGTCTATATCGACGGCGAAATGTATAAGAAAGAAACAGACAAGCTCACCCTCGACCGTCCGACCGTCGTGGCGAAAAGAGATTCCGGGCATGAAACAGGAAGATTCCTCATTTACCCGATCATATACCTTGAGACGCTCGAAGATGAGAACGAGGTCAATACGCAGGAAGCGCTGAAGCTGGCGTTACACAACGGAACGACCGAGCTGACAGACAACATCGAGCTGACAGAGGAGATGGTCATCAGCGACGGAAAAGCCCATGTCCTCAACACCAACGGCTATTCCCTTTCTCAAAAATATGATGGCCCCTCAATTATCAAGGTAACCGACGGCTCCAGCCTTACGATCAAAGGCACCGGTAAGGAGGGAACCTCCACGTTATCCGGCGGCAGACATGACGAGTACGGCGGAGCGATCCGCGTTCTCAATGACAGCAAGCTGGTCATGAGCGATATGAACATCTCCGATAACAGAGCACCGTACGGCGGCGGCATCAGGGTAGAGAAAAGCACGGTTGAGCTGACAAACTGCAAGTTCAAGAACAATATTGCCGACAAAAACGGCGGCGCGCTGTATATAGATGAAAAATCAACCGCCACGCTGACCGGGTGTGAAATCACCGGCAATCAGGCGCGCGACGGCGCGGGTATCGCCAACAGCGGTACGCTGACGCTCAAAGACTGTAGGATAAAGGGCAATATCATAACCGATAAAGGCGGTGGCGGCGGTATCTGGTCAAACGGAGAGGCGACCCTTACCAAGACCGATATCACCCAGAATAACGGCGCTGTGAACGGCGGCGGCGTAACCAACCACAAGAACATGACGCTGACGGATTGCACCGTCTCCGCCAACAAGGCGGCTAATAGGGGCGGCGGCATGTACATTGACGCGAGCGGCTGCACCACCGTGCTCAATAACTGCACGCTCTCAGACAACGTCGGCAAGGTGGGCGCGGGCGTCAATCTCTACAGAGGCGACCTCACCGTCAATAAAGCAACGATGAACAATAATATCGCCGATGAAGCCGGCGGCGGTATGTGGGCGAACTCCGGCACAACGGCAGCGTTCACCGACGCGGATATGTCCAATAACAGCTGTAAGACCAACGGCGGCTGTCTGAATTCACACGGAACGCTCAGCCTGGAGCGCTGCACCATCAACGGCTGCTCGTCCGAGAACAGCGGCGGCGGCATTTATATGGACACCAGCGGTACGCTGAGCCTGCAATCGAGCGAGATCACCAGCTGTATGTCCGTGAGCGGCGCTGGAATCAACTTCTATGCCGGCTCCCTGATCCTCCTGGGCGGTAAAACAAGGGTCACCGACTGCACGGCTAACGGTAACTCATCGAATATCTGCTTCAGAGAGATGGCTCCCATTCAGGTCAAGGGCAGATTTCCGAGCGGCTCGACGATCGGCATCACTCCCCCCGACAATGCCGAAAGCAGGGACATAACCTCCGGCTTCGGCGAATTCAACGAGGGTGCTCCCGCGGATATCTTCTATTGCGATAACAACAAGTTCAAGATCAACCGCGACGAGGGCGTCAAAGAGGTTAACCTGGTCAAGACGATGCAGACAGCCAACAACAGCAGCTACAAGATACAGATCTATATCGAAGTGACAGATGACGCTGACGACTGGGATTATGCTTATTTCAATATCTACGGCAAAAGCGATAAGGGTGTAGGCAGTGAGACGCTGCTTAACAGTTCCGGGTATTTTCATGAATCCATAGATCACAGCGGCGGCTCTTACACCTATGATTACGACTGTGGCTCCGATAACTTTCCCTCCTCGGTCGATTTTATCACTTCCTTTGGCACTGCGGCGCTTCCGCGTGACTTTGAGGGCGATGTGACAATCAAGATCAACGACGTCAATGTAGCCTCGCGCCATGTCGTGCATAAAGTCTACGGCGATGAAAAAAAGAATACGAGGATCGACATCGGCGGCGACAAATATCCCTATCCCGACCCCGACGCGTTTGAGGTCGATATGCCTAAGAGTATCGACACCACCGGCGTCATCACCGTTTCGGCAGTCGATCAGTACGGAATGACATGGACGGCAAAGGGTGAAAACATCACCATGGAAAACGTCTCCTTCCCCGGAGAGGACACCATCGAGTCGGTTGACAACACGGGCTTCAAGTGGAAGGTGAGCAGTAATCACAAGAGCAATCATCACAGCACCTACAAGATGACCTTCAAGTCCGGCAGCAACGTCTATCCGACCATCACCAAGGCGATCAACGTCAAATTCGTTTTCCTTTTGCATCTGAGCGTCATCGTGGACGGAAAAGAAGCATATGAGACGTCATCTCACGCGAACACAACCGTGAGCTTTGAGAACATAAAGGCTCCCGCCGGCTATTATATCGATGATTTTGAGATGGAAGGTCACGGAATCATCAACGATGTATCCGATGATGAAGCGAATAAAGACAAGTATACCAACAAATACGAGTTTACCTTCATCAACGATTCCGTTACCCTTACCGCGAAGCTTCTGCCGAACAACTATTTTCTGAAATTTGAGAAGAACGGCACCGATAAGCTGGTCGAGAAAACCGGCAGGATAAAAAAGAGCTATGACGTAAAAGGAACCGTAACCTCTAAAACGCTCCACTACGACGAAGAGTTCCAATTGCCGAATACTACGCTTTTACGCAAGAACTACACCTTTGTCGGCTGGAACACGCAGAAGGACGGTATGGGCAAGATGTACGCAAAGGACGCGTCCGTGATCAACCTTACAAGCAAAAAGGGCGACACTGTCATCCTGTACGCGATCTGGAAGCCTGATAATTCCGCATCGACCACCTCCTCGATCTTCTCCGACGGAACCGCCTTGATCTATGTCGGGGCAGGCATATTGCTCGCGTCCATAGCGGCGGCCGTCATATACGCTAAAAAGAAAAAGAAGGAAGAAGGAAAGGAGCAGACAGCAGATGAAGCTTAAAAAGATCATCACCATATTGTTCGCGTTGTGCCTGCTCCTGACATCAGTCTTTGTGCCGAGCGCAGGAGCGGTAGACACAAAGAGCGTCACCTCGGGAGCGGTGATGGAGGAGATCCCGAGAGAGGGAGAGCCGACTGTCACCGAATGCAGCTCGCCGGCGGAGGCGTGGTCAAAGGCGATCCAAACCGCGGACCACGCGAAGGAGGTCGTCATCACGCTCGGCTCCGATTGGATCGAGGACACAGAGCTGACTGTGGGCGCTTCCATGCATATCACGCTTGACCTCAACGGTCATTATGTTCACCGCGACAGAAATCATGAAATGAAGAGGAACGGCTACGTTTTTAAGGTGGAAAAGAACGCCGTCTTTACCGTGCGTGACAGCAACCCCAAGGGCGTCGGCTATAAAGGCGTCAGGGGCGGCGTCATCACCGGCGGCGCAAGCTCCAATACCGGCGGCGGCGTCCACATCGAGGAGGACGGCGAATTCCGCCTGCAAAGCGGCACCATCTACGATTGCAGAACCGATGAGGACGGCGGTGCCGTCTATCTGGACGGTTCCTCCATGGATACCAAATTCACCATGACCGGCGGCAGGATCTACGGCTGCAAAACCATGCAGAGCAATGACAACTGCTGCGGCGGCGCCATCTATATGGTCAAGGGTACCGTCAGCGTCTCAAACGCGAAGATTGACGACTGCTACAGCGAGGATGACGGCGGCGCGATCTATTCGAACCGCGGCGTCATCAATCTGGATAACGTAGTCTTTTCCGGCAACTATGCGCGCGAAAAGGGCGGCGTGATTTATACGGCGCACGATCTGGCAAAATATCAGGCAACGGTAATCAAAGCCCAAAACTGTATCTTTGCGGCGAATCACGCGGATCAGGACGGCGGCGCGGTCTTTATCAACGACAATCCCGATTACAACCAGGCGATGGTGTTCCACAACTGCACGTTCCGCAGTAATTCCGCCAACCGACAGGGCGGCGCGATCTTTGTCAACGATGACAACACGGCGCTTTCGAGCTGTGAGATCGTCAGCAACAAAGCAGGCGAAGAAGGCGGCGGCGTTTATGTTGACGGCCGTTATAATATCACGGTCATGGGTCTGACAAGGATCATGGACAATTCCAGCAACAAGAATGACGGTACAGCGAATCTCGCGCTGCAGGATCAGTCGCTCGGAAAGGCGCGCATCATCGACGCCGGACTGTATAAGGGCTCAGAGATCCACTTTGGCACGACAAGCAGCAGCAGCGTGCAGGTCTCAGAATGGGTCAGCTCCTATCAACAGCAGTATTTTAAGGCGGATATGGGCGAGCTCACCACCGGTGAATCGAGAACAGTAGACGCGCAAATGATAACGAGCGGTTCTGTTTTCAGTAACGGATTCTACGCGGTGTCGATCATCGGCGCCGCCGGTATCATCGGAGCGATCGTGCTGATCGTCCGACAGAAGAAAAAGAACAAAGCGAAGGAAGGCGGTGAAGAAAATGATCAGAACAAAGGAGCGTAACCTGCGCCATACCATTTTCTTTACTCTCAAAACGATCGCCATTATCCTGGTCGTATGTTTTGCGTTAGAATACCCTGTCCAAATGCTCGGAAAAGCATACGCGGCAGAAAAGGTGTATTATATCTCCGAGGTCAAAACCTTTCAGGCTAAGACCGAGGCCGAGGCAATCAAGCTCTGCGAGAGCGACGGCTATACCTGCGCGAAGAAGGATCTTAACGCGGGAACGGATAAGGACGCGGTCGTAATGGGCTACAAGCTCACCGAGAACAAGGACGAGGCGATCTATGATATCAAGCTGCTCCACATGAACGGCGGCTATCAGATCAAGAACTACGCCGAGGCTAACGAGAAGCTCGAAAAGGATAACGCGGGCGCGGGAGAAGCCCTGTATGAGGCCGCGAACGAATTCATCGCCAACTATCAGGACGGCAGCCCCAAGGCAGAGCAAGCCTATAAGGGACTCAACCTGTTCAGCATTCCCGAGGAGAACAATATCGGGCTGGGCGATTTTATCGTGCAGGACAAGGCGGACGATAACTTCTTTACCAAGATCGTTACCCGCGCCAGCTCCGGCGCCTTAACCGCTATCGCTAATTTCCTCGCCTCCGGTCTGACGCCGCTCGAGAAGGGCAAAGACCAAAAAACAGGCAAGGAAAAGGATATCTCATGGGCTGACAAGGTCAGCGACAGCCCCCTTTGGAAGATTCTCGAGAGTAAAAAGACCTCTAAGGATGAGCTTTCGACCTACGACAAGGAGTACGGCGACGATGCCAACGCGTTTTTCAAGCAGCTCCAGAAGTTCGCGACTGATTTTGAAACCGCACAGTCTGCCTATGATGAAGGCGAGTATGTCGACAACGCGGAGAAGCTCAGTATGGACGAGGCGGTGGAGGGCTCCGATGAGCCGACAGAAGAGGATCGCGCCATGACGTATGTCAACGCTTATAATTTCCTCAATGAATATGAAGCTTATCAGGGCAGACCGCTCGGCGAATTCCTTGTTGATATCGGCAAAAAGACGAGCGATAAGGTAGACCTCAGAAGGCTCTATCCCGTGATGGAGCAGATGACGTCCGCGCAGCGCAGAATGATCGGCTTGGTAGGCGTGCTGCCGCTGATCGGCTGTCTGGGCGAGAACAAGGCGACCGCCGACGCCGAAAAGATCCTCAACCGCGCTAAGGCGAAGATCAAGGAGAAAATGGGCGAAAATTCCTTCTCCGTATGGATCAATACCAATCCCGAGCTGGCTGACAAAAAGGTCGCGTTTACCTCCGACGCCATCCGTCTTAACGCTGCGCAGCAGATGGTCAGCCAAAAGACCGATATGGATAAGTGGAACGACGCGAAAAAGATTGTGAACGACGTTCTCAAATGGATCAATGTCGGCAGCTCCGTTCTCTTTGTGCTGACCTGGATTGCCGGAAATTATGGCTTAGCCGGACTGGTTCTCAAAACAGCGACAACCGCTGTTGCCTCCACTATTGCTGCCATCGCTTCCAAGTCGATTGCCATTTCGGCGGCGGTCTCCAGCTGGACGGGTATCTTTAGCCTGGTAATACTGGCGGTGACCATTCTTTTCGCAATCATATCGCTCATTATCGACGCGATCTTGAAAAGCAAGCCGAAGGAATACACCGAGATGGCTGATTTTGCGGTCGATACAAAGATAGAAGACGGTAATAATATCAACCTGATCTATGAGGCGGTCAAGGACAACCAAGGCAGGATCGCCGACCTGAACGCCTATGAGGCGCAAAACGGCTGGCTGTGCATGTACACCTCTAAGGATGAAAGATCCGGCAGCCCGCTCCGCGCGGACGCAAACGGTAATGTTTTCGATATCGTCTACGGCGACGCAAGCACGCCGAACGGCTATGAATGCACAAGCGTGTTCGGCCAGATATCGCCCGCTAACTGCAACACCGGCGCGAAGTCTGACGACGTAAACGGTATTTTTATCAATTATCGCACCGAGAGATCGATAGCGAACAGCTCGCCCGAGGCCAACACCGGCACACAGCAGAAGAGCAGCGGCTCAAAGACCTACTATGCCGATCTCGTCCTTGTCTCGGGCAAGGATCCGGATATCGTAAAGGCAAAGATCACTAAGATGAAGGGCAACTATCAGGTCTTTGATCAGAACCTTTGTGCCGACGTCGGAGATAAAGTAAGGGATGAGCCGCAGTACACCTACCTCGCCTACACCGTAACAGGCAACCCCAAGCTTGCGGTTCGCGATATCAGGGTGGCGACCTTCCAGAACGGCGGCGAGATCAAATTCGGATCGAATAGCTACGGCTGCGCCGGTACGCTCGGTTATCCGGCGAACGACAAAAATGAGGACAAAAGCTTCCCGGGGGATCTGGACGGTCTGTATTTCACCAGAGATGAAAACGCCGGGTCTCCCATTGAGGTCGGCAAGCTGCACTTGGTCTCCTCCCACAGCGAGGCGAAGGCAGGCTGGGAGCCTGTCACCACCTTCAGCGGTCTTCCTTATAACTTTGCCACGACCCGTATCAGTGCGGAGGACGACAAAGATCCCGCAAGACTGAGAATGTACTCGTACAGCTATACCGCATACCATACAAAAAAGGATAACACCTGGGACAATGCCGATCGCTATCTTTATTATGAGCCGGAGGTAACATACACCTCGGGTACCAAATACCTTTCCGGCGTCTTCTTCGGCTTCGGTCCGGATTCGGAGAGCGGTGTTGGCTATTCCGGATCAACGGTATCTAAAGTTACTCAACTGTTTGACAAGCTCTCCGATCTCCCCAATGTTGAAGAGCCGAGCGCGTCAAGCGGCGTTAATCTGGCGCAGTCCTATTTTTACAAGGGCTTTGTCGTAGACAGTAACCAAAAATACATGCGCATCTATTATAGCTGGACCTACAATCCCTACCGCGCGCTGACAGATGTGCAGGCGTTCAGAGGATCGCCGTATACGTCTCATCTGCCCCTGTTCCTGTCAAAAAGCATATCGGTCTCCGGCAAGGAAACCAGCGCGAGCTATGCCGCGGCTTCGGTAGCAGTGCAGCGTTCTGTTGATCAGCTTGAGATCATCAGGGCGATCTCTCCGGAAAACGCCTATATGGCGCCCTGTGGACTTTTAGGCCAGAACACGGAGGTCTGTGAGGGCTTTACAAGAGAGGCGCAGGGCGGCTTCACATTTTCAGACGGAAAGATGACGCTGCTGCCGACTAACCTGTATGTCTCGGGCTATGTCAAGGGACGCCCGGGTCTGACGCTGGATGACGTCGTCGTCAGCACATCCGCGCGTCAGGGCGTCAACAACGGCGGCAAGCTCACCTGCGACGTATCTGAGGATAAGACGCTCGCGGGTAATACGCCCGAGGGAGATTTCTTCTCTGTTCAGGAGTTTAAGGATCCTCACAACCTGACCCCGTTCAATATCGCTTATCCCTCATGGACAGATGACGGCGGCAACGCGAAAAAATCCGACGAGGATAACGGCGACCATTACCACGCCGGCACCTCGGTCTATATGTATATCAAGCATCCTGTGGTGAGGAAAAAGTATATTTCCAAGATCTTAGTCGGCGCTGCCGTAAGAGAAGACGTCAAGGATACCTTTGAAAATAAAAACAAGGAGCCCACCGACGACGAGCTGGAAGCCTTTGACAAGCAGGTCGATCTGAAAGCCATGTCGGAAGCGGTGTCGGCAGGCACTGACGAAATGATCCCGTGCGATGTGGCGGGCGACCCGACAAAGGCTTGGTATAATTATGTGAAGGCGGACAGCGAGCCTAAGCCGCCGAAGAAGGGCGACCCGGCAGCTTATCTCAGCGTTACCAGAACGGACGACGTCGATAAGGCGATCCGAAGCGTACTGCTTTATGAGTCGGACGCAAAGAATACACCGGATCAGCTGCAATTTGACCGAGCGACCTATTACTGCGCGTCCAACTCAACGCCGATCAAGATGAATAACGGCAACACCTACTTCGTCTACTACTCCTATAACCAAGGTACCGTACCCGGCAAGCCGATCACCGAGCTTGAGATCAGCGACAAGGTTTTCATCTCCGGTTCTTCTACCGCTCTCGTCGTCAATAAAGCCGACGTCATCGGTAAAAAGAACGGTAAAAACGTGGTGACCGAGCCTGCCGTCCCCTTCGGCGACTCGAGGATGGAGGTCTTTATCCACGCGAAATACGACGTAACAACCTCCTATTTCAGTAAGATATACACCGCGTCGGGAGATACCGCGAAGGAGGCGCAGCTCTCCCTGCTGGAGCAAGGCTGCACAGAGTTCTGCGACATCGACCTCAACCGCGGCGTCGGCGGAAAGTTTGTTTACTTAGGCTACCGCGGGTATTCGCTCGATGAGGATGCGATCAACGAAAAGACCTCGGAATCGGCAAAGGAGGCAGAAAAGCAGGAGCAGCTGTATGAAGCGGTCTATGACATTATCTGCACGGTCGGCGAGGAATTCCACCCGGAGGGCATCGTATCGGAGCGTCACCAGATCTATTACGCGCCGGTGGTAAGGTACGACAGGAACAAGAACCCTGTCCCCACAGACCTCAACGAAGGTACCAACGGCCCCAAGATCTATATGTACTACACAACGATGTACGCCGCCGACGATTACAACGAAAGAATGAGAAGCGAGGAGGATCCCATATTCTCCACCATGCCGAAGGAATACATGAAATCTCCTTTGACAAAGATCGGCTTTGCGTTGTATGATTACGTTCCGTATTCGCAGGATATGGAGGCGGCTTCGACCGGTACCGATAACAAGGTCATACCGTGGGAGTATGTGATGAAGAGCGATAACAAGGAGCACCTCGAGCTCAACGAGGGAGCCGTCTCCTTTGACAAGCATCACATGACCGGCGACAACCGCATCTATATGTTTGCTCAGCGTGAAGCCGGAAACGTCAAGGCTTCGGCAGAGATCACCGGCGGCTACACCACGGCTTCCGTGACAGAAAATAAGCTCTATCTCGAGCAATAACAGCAAATCGCTGCACCCGATCCCGTCTTTGATCATACTCTTTCGCTTGAAAGACATTTTCAAAGGCGGGGTTGCGGCGCAGTTAATCAGAAAAATATTGTCCGAATAAAAAGGAGGTATATTTGAGTATGTATCTGATTGCAAACATCATTGTTTGCGTATGTGCTCTTGCGGGGTGTAACTATGGGGGAATCAAATTCTTCCGTCCCAAACAGGCTCTTTACGCACAGATGATCACCCTATCCCTCGGCTGCATCGCCTTTGGAAGGATGTTCAATATCGTTCGTCTTTTGACCGACGGAAACCTGACGGATCATTTCCAGCTCGGCTTTCTGGGCATGATCGGCAGCCTGATGTTCTTTTTCTCAGCCAACTTCAGCGCCGTTGATACTCATTTGGACAACGGCGCCAAGGAATTCAGCAAGTACAGGCTCATCCCGCTTGCCGCGCCGGGGCTTTTCGCTGTGCTGTATATCGTTCTGTTCCTGCTGAGCGATGTCTCACAGCTATGGAAGATCCAGGGCGGCGTGTTGACCCTGTTCGCTATGGCGGCGTCTTACTATCATTTGAAGCACCTGATTTTCCCGGATGCTGCTTTCGGCGTTGTCAAGTTCCTGAAACCGTACAATCTTCTGGCATTGATTTATACGGCTTCGATTTTTGCGGAATGTGTTGCCATGAGCCGCTCCAACGAGGTGTTAACGCTCATTTGCTGCTGTGTCACGGGTCTTGTCACGGCGGCGATCATTCCGACGGTTGTAAGGGGGATTGCTAAATGGAAAACATGATCTATATTCTGTATATCTGTATGTTCGTCCCATTGCTGCTCAGCCTGCCACTGATCCATAAAACCTCGCGCAGGATCATGGTATTCTTGCTGATCGGCATCAGTGCCGCGCTGTTCATCTCCGAGATCAACGGTCTTATGCTCAGGCTTTTGGGATATAATACGCCCTATGTGACCACCACCGTTACGCCTGTGACAGAAGAGATCATCAAGGCGATCCCGGTGCTCATTTACGCGTTTGTCGTCTCGGATGATCTCAAAAAGCTCGTTGCGTCCTCATTTGCGGTCGGCATCGGCTTCGCGCTGTTTGAGAACACGTATATTCTTGTTACCAGCGTTGACGCCGTATCGATCGAATGGGCGATCGTCAGAGGCTTTTCGACCGCGTTGATGCACGGTATCTGCACCGCGACTGTCGGCTACGGCATGAGCTTTGTCAAAAAGCACAAAAAGCTGTTCTATTGCGGCACCTTTGCGTTGCTGATGATCGCGATCATCTACCACGGCATATTCAACATGCTTGTCCAGGCGGACAGCTGGCTGAAATATCTGGGCTTTGTTCTTCCGCTCACGACCTACATCCCTGTGGTGTACGAGCTGATCAATAGTGTGAGAAACAAGAAAAAGGAAGTACAACCGGAGTCATAACCGCATACGGATAAAAGGAACCGCCGCATTTTCTCGGCGTGACCGCTATCGTATGGAAAGCGCAGCAGTTACGTGACTGCTGCGCTTTTCTTGTGCGGGCAAAAAGGATGCTCCTGCCGCAGAGCACCCCTTTTACCGATATCCAACTAATACTAAAAGGGGCTATCGCGTTTCTTAGTGCGATAGCCCCTTTACTGTTTGTGTTTTTCTCTGTCGCCGATTTCATGACATTGCCCCGATTTGGGAGCATTTTAATGAGGCAACAGATTAATCAGCGTCCTTGCTCTTGATCAGCGCCTTGAAAACGACCGCTGCCAGCGCGCCGCCTACGAGGGGTGCTACGAGGAATACCCAGTAGCTTGCCAGCGCGTCGCCGCCCTTGAAGATCGCGGGGCCGAAGGAACGAGCGGGGTTGACGGAGGTACCGGTGAAGTAGATACCGAAGATGTGCACCAGCGTCAGGGTGAAGCCGATGATCAGACCTGCGAACTTCTCGTACTTCTTCTTGGAGGTCACGCTCAGGATGACCAGAACAAAGACGAAGGTCAGGATGCACTCGATGATCAGCGACTTGATGATGCTGTTGTTGTACAGGCCGTTCGCGCCGAGGCTGGTGTCAAAGCCGACCAGTGCGCCCAGTACAGCCGCGCCCGCGGTAGCGCCCGCGAACTGCGCGATAATGTAGATGAAGAACTCGGATACGGTCATGCCGCCGGTCAGCAGAACGCCGATCGATACCGCCGGGTTGATGTGGCAGCCGGATACGTTGCCGATGGAATACGCCATCGCGACGAT
>DNIP01000167.1 GCA_003499325.1 Oscillospiraceae bacterium | reverse complement strand
TCGTCGCCACCGCTCACGCTGTTTGATAAGCCTGTTGAATCTTTCTGAATACTGTGCTATACTATAGTTGAGGTGATCATAATGATGTATCCCTATCTGACGCTTGATGAAGATACCGAGATCGTTCATTCCGAAATGGATGAAAACGGTTCGGTCAAAGTGTACGTCGAAAAAGCGGACAAAGCCGATGGATTCCACAGCGCATATTGTATTTTGCCGAAATATGAGTGGCGGGAGATCAACGGCTTTACCGAGGCGGAGATTCAATACTATCAGCATATCATAGAAGATAACGCGCATTTGATTCTTGAGCTCTCCCAAAACGGAGGATTTGATCATGCCGCAGGTTTTTAAGATCGGCTCCTTTTGGGTATATTTTTGGGCGAATGAAAACAAACCGCTCGAGCCGATCCATGTTCATGTCGCCGTCGGAAATCCGGTTGCCAATGCGACAAAATTCTGGATCACGAGATCCGGTAAGGCGGTTTTGGCTCACAATAATTCGGGGCTGGATACGAAAACACTGCATTATCTCAGTCGCGCGATAGAGGCAAACAGCCGAATCATTGTCGAAAAGTGGGCGACCTTTTTCGGCGAAATCACTTATTATTGTTGAAAAGCTCATAGTTGTTTTAATGCACTAAATCACTAAAAAATGTGCAAGAAAAAGATCATACCAAAACCGAAAATTGTTCAAAACAGAGTAAATGCCGATCGTCCGTTGACTTTCGGCATTTTGTTGTTTATATTGGAAAGGATGAATTGGCTTTGCCATGATTTGCCTGCGGCATGATTTGCCCGCGGCATGAAATGAGGGTAAAACTATGACAAAGGTAAAGGCGTTTTTGAAACGCAAGAATATTGAGATCTCGTGGAAGCGCTACGGCATCGACGCGCTCGGCGCGATGGCGCAGGGTCTGTTCTGCTCCCTGCTGATCGGCACGATCATCAAGACCGTCGGCGTGCTGTCGGGCTGGCAGTTCTTTACCGATATCGGCACCTACGCGATGGCGGTGTCGGGTCCCGCGATGGCGGTCGCCATCGGCTATGCGCTGAAAGCCGACCCCATGGTGCTGTTCTCGCTGGCGGCAGTCGGCTGGGCGGCGAACGCCGAGGGCGGCGCGGGCGGTCCGTTAGCGGTGTTGGTCATCGCGATCATCGCCGCCGAATGCGGCAAGGCGGTCAGTAAGGAAACCAAGGTCGATATCCTCGTGACCCCCGCGGTGACGATCCTCGTCGGCGTGGCGCTGGCTAAGCTGATCGCGCCCCCGATCGGTACGGCGGCAAGCTGGTTCGGTATCCTGATCGACTCGGCGACAAAGCTCCAACCCTTCTTGATGGGCATTGTGGTATCCGTTCTGGTCGGTATTGCGCTGACCCTGCCGATCTCTTCGGCGGCGATCTGCTCGGTGCTCGCCCTCACGGGATTGGCCGGCGGCGCGGCGGTCGCGGGCTGCTGCGCGCAGATGGTCGGCTTTGCGGTGATGTCCTTTCGTGAGAACCGCTGGGGCGGGCTGGTCAGCCAAGGACTGGGCACCTCGATGCTCCAGATGCCGAACATCGTCAAGAATCCGCGGATCTGGATCGCGCCCATCGTGACCTCCGCAATCACGGGGCCGGTCGCGACCTGTGTGTTTCAACTCCAAATGAACGGTGCGCCGATCAACTCGGGCATGGGCACCTGCGGCTTATGCGGTCAGATCGGTGTGATCACCGGTTGGTTCAATCCGTCTGAGGAAGCGATCGCAAAGGGCGCCGAGGTAATCGCCCCGGGCGCGATGGACTGGATCGGACTGATCCTGATCTGTATCGTGCTTCCCGCCGTGATTACCCCGCTGATCAATCTGCTCCTGCGCAGGATCGGCTGGGTCAAGGACGGAGATTTGAAGCTCGCTTAAAATAGTGAGGAGTGAGGAGTTAGGAGTGAGGAGTTAATGGCGGGCGTTGCCCGCACCCGTTGATTCCTATAATACTATCTGCCACCGGTGAGGAGTTGTCCAAATCTTTGATTTGGGTTACAACTCCCATGCAAGGCTCTCCCAAGAATCGGAGTGCACTGCACGAACGATGATTGGTTGAGAGCTACTGCGGTAGGAATGTAGATACGTGTATCAAGCATTCGTGACACATCGTTAGGTCTTAGAAGATGTGTCTCGGATGCTTTTTTCATCGTCATTGCGAGGCTGAAAGCATTTCAGCCGTGGCAATCTCAACCATTTAGGAAGTGAAGCATGAAACGTTTTTATGATAAGCTGAATTATTTCAGCAACACTGAAAAAATCATCTGGACGGTATCGGTCTGCCTGATCGCCGTGTCGCATATTGTGTTCGGCGGCGATCTGCTCAACCTGCTCGCGTCGCTGATCGGCGTGACGTCTCTGCTCTTTGCCGCCAAGGGCAATCCTATCGGTATGGTGCTGATGATCATTTTCGCCTCGGTCTACGGCTATATCTCCTACCGCTTTGCGTATTACGGCGAGCTGCTCACCTATGTCGGCATGACGCTCCCGATGTCGGTCTGGTCGCTGATCACATGGCTGCGCAATCCCTACCGCGGCAACCGCGCCCAGGTGACGGTCAACGCGAAGCTTCCGAAACGCGAGTGGCTCCTGCTCGCGGTGCTGACCGTCGTTGTGACAGTCCTGTTCTTCTTCATCCTCCGAGCGCTCGGCACGGCGAATCTGCTCCCGTCCACCCTCTCCGTGAGCACCAGCTTTGCCGCCGTCTACCTGACAGCCCGCCGCAGTCCGTACTATGCGGTCGCCTATGCCTGTAACGACGTGGTGCTGATGATCCTGTGGACGTTGGCATCGCTGACCGACCGCAGCTACGTCAGCACTGTGATCTGTTTCGCTGCGTTTCTCGCGGGAGATATCTATGGCTTCATCAGCTGGAAGCGGATGGAAAGGGCACAGAAACCCTCTGAATCTAAGGATAGATAAAAAATTAATGTTTTTCGGAAGAAAACTAATATAAAGCTATAAAGTGACATCCCGAGGGAAAGGCTCCCTCGGGATGTCGCTTTATATACCCAAAAGTCAGGAATATCCAATTAAATAGTCATTGCGAGGCTCCCTTGGGAGCCATGGCAATCTCAACCTGGTTGTTATTACGTATTTTACAATCCGAACTTCGCTTCAAACTCCGCCAGATCGTTCTGGCAGTGCACAGGCTCGCCGACGGATTTGATCGCGGAATCGATGTCCTTCAAGCCGTTGCCGGTGACGATGGACACGATGGTCGCTTCATGCGGCAATCTCCCCTCGCGGCTGAGCTTTATCAGCCCTGCCGTAGCGGTCACGCCCGCGGGCTCGCCAAATACGCCCGCGTTTTTGGCGAGGTACTTTTGCGCTTCACGGATCTCGTCATCGGTGACGTTGACGCAGATGCCGTCGCTGTCCTTGATCGCGTTGATGGCTTTGTCGGGATTGCGCGGCACACCCACGGCGATCGAATCCGCATAGGTGTTCTCCTCCTGCGGCTGCCAATCTTCACCCGTCATCACGGCGGTGTTGATCGGACAGCAGCCCTGCGCCTGCACGCTGATGATGCGCGGGATATGATCGATCAGCCCGACCCTATACATGTCGTACAGCCCCTTGTACACGCCCGCGATGGTACAGCCGTCGCCGACCGATACGGCGACAAAGTCGGGCGCATGGAAATCGAGCTGTTCGCAGATCTCATGCGCGACGGTCTTTTTGCCCTCGCTGAGATAGGGGTTGATGGCGGCGTTGCGGTTGTACCAGCCGTATTTATCGATGGCGGCTTTGCTCAGCTCAAAGGTTTCCTCATAGCTGCCGTCCACGGCGGTCAGGTTCGCGCCGAACATCATCAGCTGGGCGATCTTGCCCTTGGGCGCGCGCGACGGCACAAAGATGTAGGTCATGAGCCCCGCCTTTGCCGCGTTGCCCGCAAGGGAAGAGGCGGCGTTGCCGGTGGAGGAGCAGGCGATGGTGTCATAGCCCGCTTCGATGGCTTTGGTCACCGCCATTGCGGAAGCGCGATCCTTGAGGGATGCGGTGGGGTTGATGCCGTCGTCCTTGATGTACAGGCTTTTGATCCCCAGATCACGCGCGATATGCGGCGCTTCATAGAGCGGCGACATTCCGACCCGCAGTCCCGCGGGCACGGTATCTTCTTCAATCGGCAGCAGCTCGCGATAGCGCCACATGGTGGGATCGTTACGGTGTGCCAGCACCTCTTTGTTGAATTTGGTTTTGATATAGTTGTAGTCATAGATCACGTCGAGGATACCGCCGCACTCGCAGGTGGTGATATCCGCCGCGGGCGCATAGGTTCTCCCGCATTTGACGCATTTGCAGTTGATAACATGTTTCATAGGATCATATGAGAATGAGGAACAAAAGCATACAGACTTTTAACTCCTCACTCCTAACTCCTCACTCCTCACTTACAAAAGTCCAACTTCCTTATTGAATGCGTCGATGTATTCGTCGAGCTGTTCCGCCTGCTTGTGCACGGCGTCCCAGGTGTTCTCAGTGTCATACCACAGGGCGTTGAGCTCCTCGGCGGTGCGGCCCTGCTGTTCGACCCATGTGTAATATTTGAGGTTATGCACGCGCTTGCGCTCTTTGTAGCTGAGCTCCAGCATGTTGTCGTCCTTGAGGTTGAGAATGTGCAGGTTGTGGTCGAGCTCCGCCTTGTGCATATCGTAGTCGCCATACATCTCTTCGAGCTCCTTGATGCGGCTCTGATACATGGCGGCTGAGTCAGTCAGCACAGTGCCGAGCACATCGTTCTCGGTGAACTCATAGTACTTCGCCATCTTGATACAGCACAGAATGTTCGCAATGCCCGAGATACCCAAGAGGCTGAGCTGCTCGGCGAGCTCGCGCTCAACGCCCACGGATACCAGATAATCGATACCTTCACGTGTGTTGAACAGTCTGAGCAGTCGCTGGCTGTCCTCGTCGTCGATGTCCACGACCATGTCGGTGTTCTTGACGTTGTGGATCCATGGGATATGCTTGTCGCCGATGCCCTCGATGCGGTGACCGCCGAAGCCGTTGTCTAAGATCGTGGGGCACTGCAATGCTTCGCCGACGCCGAGCTTGAGGTTCGGGTACTGTTCCTTGAGGTAGTCGCCCGCGCTCATCGTGCCCGCCGAACCGGAGGTAAAGCACGCGCCCGCAAAGCGATCCTTCTCGCCCTTGATCGCTTCAAACGCTTCCGCTAACGCGTGACCGGTGACGTTGTAGTGCCACAGCGGATTGCCCATCTCCTCAAACTGGTTGAAGATCATTACCTCGGGGCGTTGTCTGAGCTCCCATGTCTTGTCAAAAATCTCCTTGACGTTACTTTCGCAGCCGGGAGTCGCGATGACCTCGCCCGCGATTTTACTGAGCCAGTCAAAGCGCTCGCGACTCATCTCGGCGGGCAGGATCGCGATGCTGTCAACGGACAGCAGCTTTGAGTTGAACGCGCCGCCGCGGCAGTAGTTGCCGGTGGATGGCCATACCGCCTTGTGACGGGTCGCGTCAAACTGACCTGTCACCAGTCGCGGCGCTAAGCATCCAAATGACGCGCCGACCTTATGACAGCCGGTGGGGAACCACTTGCCGACGATCGCGAAGATCCGCGCCTTCACGCCGGTGAGAGCGGAGGGCAGCTCGATGATGTTTGGCACCTCGCGGAACAGACCGCCGCTTTCCTTGGGCTCGTTCTTCCAGGTGATGCGGAACAGGTTGACGGGGTCAACGTCCCACAGCCCCGTGTGACTGAGCTTTTCTTTGATCTGCTCGGGGATCAGCTCGGGGTGCTGCATCTGCTTGATGGTCGGGATGATGATGCCGTTCTGTCGCGCCTTTTCAATATTGTGTTGTAATCCTTCTTTGTTAACGGTAAAGTCGATCATGATATCCTCCTAAACTATGGTGGGGTATATGGTAGGGCGGAGTGCTCCCGCCGAAACATTTCCATTATTATCATTTTGTAATGCGAAGCAAATCAATCTTTTCGTAGGGTACGGCATTTATGACGTACCGTAGAATGACGGACGTTTTTGATATCGGGAGCATTGGATAGGAAATAAGCGTTCCTGCCATGCGGTACGTCGACGAGCGCCGTACCCTACAATTCGTTTAATCTGATTCCTCTTCATCCGTCAGGTACGAATAAAGAGTGAACTTCGAGATACCGAAGTAGGTCGCGATCTTGTCGCCGGATTTGGTGATCAACAGCGCTCCCTTGCTGTTCAGATAGCGGATCGCGCGCTGCTTGTCGTCCTTGTTCATCAGGGCGACGGGCTTGCCGATCAGCTCGGTGGATTTCCACAGCAGCTCATCGAGCAGCTCGCCGACGTTCGGGGTGATCTTCTCCGGCTCGGATGCGGTCGCGGGAGCGGTCAGCTCCGTCAGTGACGCGGCGGCGACGCTCAGCGCGGTGATGTCGTGGTTGATCGAAAAGATCGCGATCGCCTTGCCCTTGTCGTCGCGGATGTAGACGGTGGTGGATTTGAGCACCTTGCCGTCGGTGGTCTTGGTGAAGTAGCCGATGCGATCCTCACGCGTCTGTTCCGCCTGACTGAGTTCCTCGAGCACGACAGCCGACGCGCCGTCGCCCACCTTCCTGCCCGTCACCTCACCGTTTTCGATGTAGATGATGGAGCTGTCGGCGGCATTCTTGACCGTCAGATCGTGGATAGCGACCTCACAGCCTTTGCCATAGTGCAGGGCGATGGCGTGCGCGAGGGAGCATAGGGTATTTTTGAGTTGTTCGTTGAGCAAGAGATCACCTCGTTTCAGGGTGTGGAAAATTCGAAAATCTTCCGTTATAGAGTGGTCTTTTCTTCTATTATACTACGCCAAAACGCCGTGTCAAATAAAATTTGGATTTTTCTAAAAAATTTTTAGATTTTATTGAAAAATCCATTGAAACTCAGCGATATATGTATTACAATAAAGGTGTATAAATGAGTTGCGCCGCGGCGCGCGATTTGCCTGCGGCATGAATTGGCTGAGCCAAGAAAAGGAGGATTACCATGATGGATTATTCCGCGATCAAAAAAGCTGCCGAAAACTATGAGAAGGACATGACCGCTTTTCTGCGCGAGCTGATCGCTATTCCCAGCGAATCTGCCGAAGAGGAGGGCGTCGCCAAGCGTATTGTCGCCGAGATGGAACAGCTCGGCTTTGACGAGGCCTTTATCGACAAGATGGGCAACGTCCACGGCGTGATGGGCAAGGGCGAGAAGATCATCGCCTTTGACGGTCACATCGACACCGTCGGACTGGGCGAGCTCAGTAACTGGAAGTTCGACCCCTACAAGGGCTATGAGAATGACACTGAGATCGGCGGCCGCGGCGGAAGTGATCAGACAGGCGGCGTGGTGTCCGCTGTTTACGGCGCCAAGATCATGAAGGATCTCGGGCTGATCCCCGAGGGCTACAAGGTGCTGGTCACCGGTACCGTACAGGAGGAGGACTGCGACGGCCTGTGCTGGCAGTATATCCATAACGAAATGGATATCACTCCCGAATTTGTCGTCATCACCGAGCCGACCGATCAGGGCATCTATCGCGGTCATCGCGGCCGCATGGAGATCCGCGTCGAGGTCAAGGGCGTATCCTGCCACGGCTCCGCTCCCGAGCGCGGCGATAACGCGATCTATAAGATGGCTGAGATCGTGCTGGACGTCAAGGAGCTCAACGAGCGCCTGCACTACGATCCCTTCCTCGGCAAGGGCACCGTCACCGTTACCCAGCAGTTCTATAATTCGCCCTCACGCTGTGCGGTAGCGGACTTCGCGGCGATCTCGCTCGACCGCCGACTGACCGACGGCGAGACATGGGAGAGCGCCTTGGAAGAAGTGCGCAGTCTGCCGTCCGTCAAGAAGTACGGCGCAGAGGTCAGCATGTATAAATACGAGCGTCCGTCGTGGACGGGGCTGGTCTATCCGACCGAGTGCTTCTTCCCGACGTGGGTCATCCCCGAGAGCCATCCCGCCTGCAAGGCGATGGTCGCCGCTCACAAGGGCATGTACGGCGAGCCTCGGGTCGATAAGTGGACGTTCTCGACCAACGGCGTGTCCATCATGGGTCGCTACGGCATCCCGTGCATCGGCTTCGGCCCGGGCGCGGAGGCGCAGGCACACGCTCCCAACGAGATCACATGGAAGGCGGATCTCGTCCGATGTGCCGCCGTGTATGCGGCTGTGCCGATGAATTACGCTGAGAAAGAGTAAATCCCTCCCTTACGATTCTTCTGAAAGGATGAAATATTCTATGACCAAAACAGCTGAACTCGCCGCGAAGCTCCGCGGTTTGGATATTAAAAATATGTATGAAAACGACTTTTTCCTGACATGGGACAAGTCGGATGATGAGATCGCCGCCGTGTTCGCGGTAGCGGACGCACTGCGCGACCT
>DNIP01000107.1 GCA_003499325.1 Oscillospiraceae bacterium | reverse complement strand
CATGGCTTTTTCTACAGACTGAAACAGCGGTTTTACACCGCTGTTTTTGCTTTATCTAAGATAGCTCACCGATCGTTCACAGCCATCGCCATCACCTGTTCGATCATCGGGATATAGAAGGTCGCGTAGCCGAGGGCGTTGGGGTGGATCGAATCATGCCTGTAGTTATGGTCGGGATTGGGGTAGGTGTAGCGGTCAGCCAGCTTTTGATCCTCACAATTCATCGCAGTACCGTCGTAGATATCCGCACTGCCGCAGTGCCACTTTTCGGCGACCTCGAGACCTCTTTCTCCGAATGTGCGCTCAGTCGCATCATTGCCGAGATTGGTGTTATGGGCGCGGACGAAGATCACAGGGACATTCTGCCAGACGCTTCGGATCAGCCACAACGCTATTTCAAAGCCGCCGGAATAGGTGTCCTCAGTTGTTTGCGACTTGTCAAAGCCGCTTTGGATATCGCCCAGAGAAACGCCGCGGAACATATCATTGGTGCCGCCGTTTATCAGGATGAAATCGGGCTGATAATGGTACTCCGCCGCTCTGCGCACCTGATCGGGTATATGACTTTTGCCGCTGTATATTCCCATCGTTGCGCCGTTGACAGAGTAGTCATGTGCGGTCATACCGTATTTTTCCGCCATATGCTGTGAGATCGGGATCGAATCATTGCCGGCGCCGTGCATGATGCTGTCGCCGAACGAGAGGACGGTTTTGCCTTTGAGCTGACGGTATAGCCTGATCTGTGAGAGCAGCGCGTCATATTCATCCTCTGTGACGGTCAACGTCGGGTATATGCGATCATCATCGTCAAGGGTGAAGTAACCGTAGTAGGCGAGGGTGGACAGTGCGTCGTCGTCCGCGTCGATATCACTGATGCTGCCGACGGTGCGTTTGGAATAGCCCAGCGCGTTGAAGATGGTATTAGCAGCATAGCGGCGGTCGACGGGCAGGGTGCTGTCTTGATCGGTGTAGCTGTTGATGATACTGCGCTGTACAGCCGCGTCAAATATCGCGTTAGCGTTATCACGATCGATATCGGGTGCTTCTCCCAGCGCTGACATCAGCTCATAGAGCCACTGAGCGCGATCATAAGACGCTTGATAAGCGCCCTTCTTGAACCAATCCTGCTCCAAACGAATACCGTTTTGATAGTAATAGGTGATATCTTGCTCGAAGTAATAGCCGTTGGCAAGGATGCCCTCCTCCAAGCGATACTCGATATCGTTTGCGGGAAAGGTGCCGTTGGCAGGAGCACCGTTTTGATAGTATCGTTCAATTGCGGATCCATCGTCGATAACAGCGCCGTCCTCGTCAAGTATTCGCAGTATGTAGGCATAGATCCCGTTTTCCGCGATATTCTCGTCGGTGTAGGAGCCGCTCGTGATCCGATCGGCGATCATCGTCCAATCGCTCTCGCCTAACGCCTTACGATACACGCTGTAGGACGCGGCTTCTGAGCTGGTGTTCCATGTGATCGTGTTGGCGTGATCACGGTAGGTGATCGATTGGATCGCGGTGGGGCGATAGTAGGTATGCACCGTACCAACGGTATCAAAATCAGAGAGAAACGCACCGTTTTGGTCAACACAGCGAATCGTGTATTTTTTTGTTTGCGCGTTGATGACATCGCTGTCGGTGTACGTGGTGCCTTGCGTGGTCGTAAGGCGGATCCATTCGTTTCCGCTGCGATAATAAACTCGGTATGCGTCCGCGCCGTGGACAGGCTCCCAGCTCAGGATCGCTCCGTTCTCGCTGTTTGTGATCGATGAAAACCGCGGCGTCGCGCACCATAGGATCGATCGTCCGCCGTTATGAGAGCTCATAAAATGACTGCTGTCAGAGCTGATCATCCGCAGGGTGTAGTAGCAGAGCGTGCCCTTCTCATAGGTCGTATCGGTAAAGCTGCTTTTGTCCGTTTGTGTGAGGAGCTTCCACGATGAGCCGACGCTCTTGCGATACACGCGATAATCCTCCGCGCCCTTAGCTCGATCCCAGGTGAGGGTGACGCCGTCGCCTGAGCCACGGATCGTATCGATAACAGGCGGCTTGTAGAAGGTGTTGCGATATCCGATATGGTCGAAATCACTGACAAAGTTTTCGTTTTCATCCAGACATCTGATCGTGTATTCCCGTGTTTCTCCGTCTTTGACGGATGTGTCGGTATATTCGGTGAGATACTTGGAGGCAAGACGCGTCCAGCCGTTACCGCTCTTATAGTAGATGCGATAGAAGCTCGCGCCCTTGATCGGCTCCCAGGTGATCTTCACGCTGTCGGACAGGTTCTCGATGCTTTTTATGGTGGGAGCAGCGACATAGAAGATGGCTTTGCCGCCCGTATAATCGCTCATGAAATCTTCACCGTTTGCGGTGATCATGCGCAGGGTATAGGTGTAGGTGTTGCCGGATTCGGCAGTAGTATCAATATACTCGGATTCGGCGGTCTTTGCCAGACGGAGCCATCCGTTATTGGTCTTGCGGTAAACGCAATAGGCTTGTGCGCCTTTTGCGCGGTTCCATGTGATCTTGACCCCCTGCGTCGTATTGCTCAGGCGCTGTATGATCGGGGGCGCATAATAGGTATTGCTCCATCCGTTGTGATAGAAATCGCTGATGAAGTTATCATGAGCTTCCAACGCGCGGATGGTATAGACGCGGTTAGCTTCATTCTTGACGGAGGTATCGGTGTACGAGGTGCCGCTCACCGTTGCCAGACGGTTCCAGCCGTTTGAGGTGCGATAGTAGACGCGGTAGGTCTTTGCGCCGCTGTATTTGTACCAGCTCAGCTGAGCGCCGCTGTCGGTGTTTTTGATACTGTTCACATAAGGGTACAGAGAGAAGCTGATCGCCTTACTGCTTTTATAATCGCTTAAAAATCGTGAGCCGGTCTCGTCGATCAAGCGTAGGGTGTAATAATAGGTCACACCGATCTCAGCGGTGGTATCGGTGTAATGATCCTCGGTTGTCTGTTCGAGGCGCGTCCAACTTGTACCGGTTGTTTTGCGATAAATGCGGTAGCATTCACCGTTCCTCTCGCCATGCTTCTTCCATGCGGGCTTCCATGTGAGGTGAACGCCGCTTTCATCAAAGCGCATCGAAGAAAAAGCGGGTGCGGCGTAATAGCAATTCTCCCAGCCCATCGAATTGAATTCCGAAGTAAAATCACCTTGATCGTCTACGCATCGGATCGTGTAGATGCCGATCTCAGCGTCTGCTATCCCGGTATGCAGATAGCTGTTGCCCCTGACAGTCGCCAAACGCGTCCATCCGCCGTCGGCATATTTATCATCCCATGTGCCGGAGTAGGTTGACGCCTTGCGGTAATAGACGCGGTAGCTGTGATTGTTTTTGTAGGTATCCCAAGTGAGCTGTGTGCCCGAGCCGATATTTTGGATATCGGTGATCACGGGATAGTCAAATTGCGGGGATTCATCGACCGATAGCTGTGATGCAGCGTCCTCGGTTTTGTTCATTGCGACAGGAAGCATTTTGTTTTCAGATGCTCCTGTTACAGCTTGCTCACCATTGTCAACAGCTTGGGCGGATGCTGACAACGGGATCACGGTCGCTGATGTCATCACGAACAACAGTGCTATCAAAAGAGAAAGTAATCTCCTTTTTATCATGATGGTCTTATCTCCTTATCCTCTTGAAGTACGGATCAACTTTTATTTTATCATATGCCGCGACAAAAAGCAACATGATACGCGTTGCTGAAATAACAGATACAGTCGCGATATCATTCTATAAAAGAAAATAGCGACACCGTGATGATGGTATCGCTATTGGTAATTATTTCTTTTTTGGCTTTAGCAACAGCTTGAAGATCGGCTGCTCGAGCTTGCTGACCGCCCACGCGACGAAGATGGCGAACACCATCACGATCATGTAGTGCAGGAACGCATAGCCGTCGGTATACCACGGGGTATAGTAATAGATCTTGCGCGCGATGATCGAGAGCACATAGATCTCGAACGAGAATGTACCGAAGAACGCGAAGAAGCGATCGATCTTCCATTCCGATACGAGGAGAAAGAACTGCGACAGCAGGAACACCAGCGCAATGCCTGTCAGAGAGCCGTAAAACCGCGCCCATACGCCCGGCAGGACGTCACATTCGTACAATGGATAGGCGCCCGCGAGGATGACGACTGAGGCGATCAAAAAGCCTACGTGGAACGGTCTTTTCTCTTTGACCAATTTACCGGCATAGGCGCCGACAATGAACGCGGCAAAGCGCGACAGCATACGGCTGTATATGTTGTATATTTCGGCGGAGGTATAGTAGATGGTGACAGATACGGCGAGCATCATCACGACGAGGATGATCATCCGCCAAAACTCCGCCTTGTCCTGTGACAGCCTGCCTGTCTTTTTCTCGCGGAAAATGAATTTGAAGATCAGCGGATAGAGCAGGTAGAATACCAGTATCGCGGATACGTACCAAAAATCGATCGTGTCAATCTCGCCCGTCCATGTATTCAGCGTGAGGATCGTTCTGATCGTCAGCGAGAGATCCATCTCTCCCGCAACATAAAAGTAGATGATGTAGGGCAGCGTCATGATCAGATAGGGGACATAGACCCTGACGATCCGTTTGTAGTAGAAGGTGCCGAGCTTGGGCTTTTTGGAATAGGAAAAATACAGACCGATACCCGATAGAAAGACAAACACATCGACGCCGATGTTGCCCATGTCGATCGTATCCCTGATCAGTCTGATGGATGGATCAAATTCCGCACGGATATTCGCCAGGATCTCTCCGTGAAAAATCACGATCCATAACGCCGCAAAGCCGTAGATCGCATTTCTGAAATAGCTGAACGATCCGAAATTCAGTTTTTGTTCGTTTAGGGTATTGCCAATGCTTTCTTTGCGCATATCATACTCCGATTATCAAATTGCTCTTTATTATAACACAGTTTTCCTGCAAAATCTATAATAATTGAAAAAAACGGAAAATTCACAACATCAAAATGCCGTTATCGGAATCCATTTGGCTTTCCGATAACGGCAGTCATTTCTATATCGTTTGCGGAGATCGTTTATTCAATGGGTTTTCCTATGCCCTTCGGTACGCTGCTGATCCCCACTAAATAACGCTGTAGGTAGGCGGCATCAATAATAGTGACTTTACCGTCCTTATCGACGTCGGCACAAATCCTTGCCACATCATCAAAGGTTATAACGTGAACGATTTCACGCTGGATGGCGGTTACGTCCGTGATAGTCACCTTACCGTCCAGATTTGCGTCACCGAGCAGGGGAGAGGGGGTGTAGTTCGGCGCGAACTGCTCCGAGAGCCATGCGGCACGGCTGAGCATCCAATCCGAGGCATAGTTGTACATGCCTTCAAAATCCTGCGCATATTTTGTCGCCTGCTCATCGACGACCATCTTCTGTGTGGTGCTGTCATAGTGCGCCACCTTCTGGCTCGAGTGATCCGCAATCCAGCTGCCGGTGTTGAGGAGCCAGCCGCTCTCATAGTTCATCGCGGCAGAATCCTTGATCAGATCATAGTACGCATCCTTGGTATAAAGATCGCTGTTGATCTCGCTGTCGATCGCTGTACCGGTGAAATGCTCCAGCGCGGGCATGAATTTCTCAAACCAGATCTTCGGCAGAACCTCCTTGACGGCTGCGTTCTGAGAAATCCTCGCGATCACGTTGTTGGAGCGCCTTGCGGTGGCGTTTGCCTTTCCCTTGTGCTGACACCACCAACCGGTGTATTCCTCGTAATCGGTCACGCCGATGTTTCTCAGATCCCATTTTACACCTGTCGCGTTACCCAGCGAGTTATCATAATCCCACACGGGAGAGCCGTAGAACTTGTAATTGCCGTTTTCATCCTGACGATAGGTGAAGAAGGTGCTGGAGACGCCGCTGTCCCAGTTCTTGCCCAGCTCGTTGATTAGATACAGCTTAGCGACGGAGTTGACGTCCGCGACTGCGGAGAGGTCGCCGTTCGGCGCGGTAGCGGTATAGAAGGCGCTGAACTTTTCTTTAACATAGTTCTTGACCTCCTCATAACCGGGCTGACCGGGATCGATCTCGGGCGCCTTGATGGTGATTTTCATATTGTTCGTGGTCACATAGTAATCGCCGTCGGTCGCGCTCGCGTCAACCTCTGCGATAAAGGGGAAGTCCTCCTTGATGGTGCCGTCCTCATTGAGATAACCGTCGTCGGTCACCTCGGGAACCAGACTGCCGGGCTCGACCTTCTCACACATGAGGTAAGAGCCCCAGTAATAGCCGTTGACATAGAAGTCGACATAGCGTGAGTCGGAGGCATAGGGGAGACCTACCGCGTCGGAAAGGTCATACAAAATGCGGTTGCGCGACAGGGAATCATCCTGATAGTTGGGCAGGATGGAGTACTTCTTGTTCTTCTCCATACCGGCGATACCGACCTTCTGATTATAGGTGATATTGTAACCCTTCTTGGGCTTGTCCCAGGAGGTGTTGCCTCTGCCCTTGATCTTCTTGACGGCGGTATTATCGATCTTGCCGTCGGGGGTCACGATCGCACCTGTCGCCTTGGCGCTGTTTTCCTTCGTCGCATTGAGATAAGTCATCAGATCGGTACCGTTGCCGTCTGCGTCGGGATTGTTGATGTAGATCGCGCCCTCGGCATTGGAGTTCATGATCTTCAGGGTGTAGCTCTGACCGCCTGCTGTAACGGTGTAAGCGGTGCCGGCGGTATATGCAACGCTCTCAGTCGCGTGCGACGCGATAGAAACGCCGTTGATGGTGACGTCCGCGTCAAAGCCGTTGTACACGTCGATGGTGCTTTTTTCGGCGGAGGAGGGGAGGAAGAAGTATTTTTCGTTGGGCTTTTCCACCTCAAAATCCTCGTCATGCACGCTCTGCCATGCCTGCCAAGCTTCACTGTCAACGGAATTGCTGACAGCATGTACATAGAGCGCCGCCACAGTCGCGTAAGTCGACGGAGCGCCCTTTTCTTCCGCCGAAAACGCGGTCGCAAAGGGAATGGCACTCAAAATCATAAAGATCGCTAAAATTATTGCAATGGGCTTTTTCATCATATAACCTCCTATTAAGCAGCCACTGTCTACTTAACAAATATTCATGATATTATTATATAATTATTCAGTATTTCAATCTAACATAAACCGACTTTTTTATTGACACAATCCGCTTATACAAAAGTATGAAGCATCTACAACTCGGGAGTGATTCTGTATTCTGACGGCGTCATGTGATATTTTTGATAAAAGGCGCGTGAGAAATAGGACAGGTTGGAGAAGCCGCAGGATAACGCGATCTCGGAGACCTTGGTCGGCTCGTTTCGCAGTCGGTTGGCGGCGATCTCCAGACGGTAGTTTTTCAGATATTGTGTCAGAGACATACCCGTCATCTGCTTGAAGAGCTTGGAAAAGTGACTGACGGAATAATTGCTGACAGCCGCCATGGATTCGGCGGTGATGTTCTCGGCGTAATTCTCCTCCACATAATTCAGCGACAGCTTGAGCTTGTCGAATACGATATCCTCGTAAGCGCGATCCTTGTCCGCGACCTCACAGTATGCGAGGATATGGTACAAAAGCTCGGTGAGCTTCGCCTTGATCATCATTTCATCCCCGAACTGCCTGTCCTTTTGATAGGTCAGCAGCAGGCGGATCGTAGGGGCAATCTTCGCGCTCAGCGGATGCGATTGCTCAATATATTCGGGCATCAGCAGCTGACGCTGATAGATCGGCTCCAGATACTTCTTGCGGCACAGATCGTCTATTCCGCTCTCGAGCATCGAAAAGCGGAACAGGATATTGTGATAAAAGCCGCGATCCTCCTCGTGCTGACGGATCGAGTGGATCGTCTGCGGGTGGATCAGCACGAACTCACCGTCGCGGACAAGGTATTCCGAATTCCTGACGGAAATGTTGACGCAGCCCTTTTCCACATAGATGATCTCCATCTCCTCATGCCAGTGGAGAGGAAAATCGCTGAGCCACTCGGGGACGAGTCCCCGATAGACCGCAAAGGGAAAATCATGCGTTCCGTGGACTTTTGTTTCCTGATATGCCGACATTCTGCACCTCATAATCGTTTTGTGTCAAAAAATAGCGTATATTCTGCTTGTATTATACTATGCAAAAGGATATAATGCAAGTAGTAAAATCTTAGAGAGTGTTTTGATCACAATGAAAAAATTGAAGCTCTTTCAATTAGCATGGCCGATCTTTATCGAAACCGCCATGTTTATGCTGCTCGGATTTATCGACGTATATATCCTCAGCAATTATGATGATTTAGCGGCGTCGTCCGTCAATACTGCCAATCAAACCGTGTCGATCGTGACCATCGTCTTCCAGATCCTGTCCACCGCGGGCGCTGTGATGATCTCGCAGTACCTCGGCGCGAAGAAGCGCAGATCCGCTTCTCTGGTATCGGTGCTGCTGTTGACGTCACAGGTCTTTTTCGGCGTGATTATCAGCGCCGTCTTCCTCTTGTTCAACCGACCGATCCTGGTGCTGGTAGGAGCAAACGGACAGATCCTCGACTACGCGAGCCGTTATCTGTCCATCGTCGGCGGCACGATGATGTTCCAGGCGCTGCTCAACGGCTGTTCTGTCATCATCCGCAATCACGGCATGACCCGCATGACGATGTTTGTCACGGCGGGCATGAATGTGCTGAACACGGGGCTGGATCTGCTTCTCGTACCCTCGATGGGTGTTGAGGGCGCGGCGATCGCGACCTGTATCAGCCACGTGATCAGCAGTATCATTCTGGTGATCATCCTGTTTACGAGGATCGAATCACCCCGAGCGTTCCGGCTCTTAAAGCCGTTCCCGAAAAGCGAATTTCTCTCGATGCTGAAGATCGGCATTCCCTCGGCGCTAGAGACCTTCCTCTATAATCTCTCACAGCTCGTCATCACCTCCATCGTGCTGTATTGCCTGTCGGAGAATGAGCTGATCACAAAGACTTATGTGCAGATCATCACGATGTTCTTCTATCTGTTCTCGATGGCGATCGGACAGGCGTCACAGATCATGATCGGTCATCTGGTCGGCGCAAAGGAATACGATCAGGCGTATCGACAGGGACTGCGCTCCTACCGCACTGCGCTGGTGATCACGGTCATCACCTGTACCATCGGCATTTTATTGCGTAAGCCGCTGTTGAGTATCTTTACCGATAACGCGGAGGTGCTCGCTATCGGCAGTACGATCCTGTTGATGAACGCGGTGCTCGAGTTCGGCAGAACGACGAATATCGTGATTATCGCCTGTATGCGCGGCGCGGGTGACGTCTACTTCCCGACGGTATGCGCGGTGCTGTCCAACTGGATCATCAGCGTCGCAGGCTCCTATCTGTTCGCGGTTGTGCTTGATATGGGCATCTACGGCTTATGGATTGCCCTTGCGGCGGACGAATGTGTGCGCGGTATTCTGATGATTATCCGTTGGAAGAGCGGCGCGTGGAAAAACAAACGCGTTGTCAAGGATAGGGAAGAGGTACAGGAGATTCGTGACACAGCGGAATTAAGTTAACATGGTCAACAGAACAGCGGGCAGGATATTCTGTCCGCTGTTCTTCGTTTAACAATATAAAAAGAAACGCTCAGAGTTCATCTGAGCG
>DNIP01000102.1:475-5019 GCA_003499325.1 Oscillospiraceae bacterium | reverse complement strand
TTTTTCCTTATCTTAATGATATTGTATTACCGAAGGGCTTTTTTCTATCCGATCAATTCATCAGGCGGCTCGACCGCCGACGGAAAATTTCAAAAAAACATGAACCTTTTCAACCGCTGAGTTGTATACAGGTTGAAAGGCTTTCACAGGGGTCAAGCAGGGGGGTGAGGACTTGACCGATTTCGAGCGCTATGTGACGGAATATTCACCGCAGCTGACGCGCTTTTGCATGAAGCTCTGCGGCAATATCCATGACGCGGAGGATCTCTTTCAGGATACATGGGCACGTGCGCTCGACAAATTCGATCAGTACCGTCCCTCATACAGCTTTGAGAGCTGGCTGTTCACCATCTGCGCAAATCTGTACAAGAACTCAAAGAAGCTCAAATATAATTCGTCAAAAGCGGTGTTCGCGACGCAGGAGGAAAAGGAGCGCTTTATCCGCTCGATCCCTGCCGAGGAAAAGGACGTTGACGCGTATCTCGATCTGCACACGGCGATGATGGAACTGCCGAAGAAGCATCGTCTGGTGCTCGTGCTGTATTATTTCCGCTCGTTCACGCAGCAGGAGATCGCCGATATACTCGACATTCCCGAGGGCACGGTCAAGTCGCGCCTGAACACCGCGAAGAAACTGTTGAAAAGGAGGCTTTATGATGAAGAAGATCAGCGATGAAGGCCTGGAAAAAATGCTGACAAATTATTGTGAAGCCGACTCACAGCAGACCTTCACCTTTGACCCTGAGAAAAAGAGCGAGAAGATCGTCCCTTTTGTACGCTTCCGTAAACAGCTCATCGCCGCGGCGAGCTTGGTGCTCGTCAGCGTGCTGAGTTTGATTATATATTTCTCTTTTGGAAATATAAATAACACCCCTCTCACTGTCGCTCCCTCCCAACACAAACTCATCACCCCTTCCTCGACCGAGGGAGGGGGCGACGATCCCGATCAGCAGGACGGCGCCGATCAAAACGGCTCGAAGTCCATTTTACAGCGGATCCATGACTCTTTCTTCCCCGAAGCATCCGAGGAGTCGGGAGCATCATCGGAGCGCGGCGGTTCCTCTGCCGCGATCTCGCCGACTGAGCAGGGGAATGGATCCGCAGGGCGATCGCCGTCACGGCGCAATCCGTCCACCATTCCGAGCGCGACCCAGCCGTCCGATCAATCGCTCGATCCCCCTCCTAAGGCGACGGAAGCGGGTGCTTCCACCCCGATCACGGAGCCTACTACCGAGCCGGATACGCCGCCGTATATCCCCCCGACCGAACCTATCGATCCGCCATGGAACGATCCCGAGCCGACCGAGGGCGATGAACCGGGGTTGATCCCGCCTAGCGAGGGCGGCGTCATGACGGGTGCTCCCGTTGAGGTCTACGCCCGATTTGATTCGAGCTTGATGGTGGGTGTTACCGGTGTTTATTGCAAGGTTTACAGCTATGACAACTTGATCGGCAGCTCCGATCTGTACGATAGCTCTCACAGCGCGGATATCCTCGACTCCGCTTCGGGGAAAACAGATGTGCTCTACGAGACCCCCGAGGGCTTGATTCGTTCCGTCGGAGAGTATGTATTTGTCTTTTATGATCAAAACGGCAATGAACTGGCGCAAGTAAATGAATTTATTTATTAATAAGGCAACTGAGGATAACGGCTGTCATTGCATAGCCGATTCCGGGTCCGCCCCGAGGGGAAGGCTGAAACAAGGAGGAAATAACATGAAAAAAGTAATCGCATTATTATTGACCATGGCGCTGTTGCTGTCGGCTCTCATTGTTACGGCAAGCGCTGCCAACGATAACGAGACTGACGGCGGCTATTATATCGTCTTCAAAGGCGATGACTACCGAATTCATCAGCGCAACCGCCTGCATGCCGAATTCGGTCAGTGGGTGATCCGCGGCGTTACCCTGAGCACCTCCACACCCTTCAAGATCGCCTATTCTCAGGACTTGGACGAGGTAGATAAGCTCTATCCCGAGGGCGAGGGCAACGATTATATCTCACGCTACAACAGCCGATGGATGACCGTGGAGTTCACCCCCGATGGCAGCAATGCAGGTGACAGCGCCGATATGGGTTGGTATGACGGCTATGTCAGCGCCTATCCCTGCGAGCCGCCGCAGGAGGATTCAACCGAGTATATTCCCGTGACCGATCAGCAGATAAAGCGGAATCTCTATGAGGACGCGTTCACGCGCTATCTCCCCGGTTGGCGAGAGCGATGCACCTATGAGGAGGTCTATTACCACGCCGATCCCCGATTCGGCCATTTCAATCAGCACGACTGGGTGCTGATCAGCGCGCGGTCATTGGTGCCGAACGAGGGCAACTATTACGGCGTGTTTGACGACGTGGTGATGTATTCTTCTGAGGACTATCCCTTCGACTGCGGCTACGGCGTATATGACTGCGCCGAGGATACCTATTACAGTATCGCAGAAGCATGGAACAGGGGCTATGCCGATCTGCACGATGTGTTTATCAACAGGGTAACATCCGAAACCAATGTCGATCTGCTCGGCGACGCGGATCACGACGGCAAACTGACGATCATTGACGCGACCTTGATCCAGCGGTTTTTGGTCGGCATAACTGATCTCGAAGAATCAAGCTGGTGGTTCGAGCATTACGGCTGTAATTTCGGCAATCGGCTCACATCTCTCGCGGATTATGACGCGAGCGGCACAGTAAACGCGGTCGACGTGACCCGTATCCAGCGTGCCCTGATCGGCAACCCGCTGTATCACCACAGCTTTACCGCGGGCGTGACGATCGATCAAAACGCTGACGGTAAGATCATCGCGCAGGCGTCATCCTCTTTCGGCTCAGAACCGGTGCAGTATCAATACCGGATTGAGGGCGGGGTATATGCTGCTTCGGTCTACGGCAGCGACTTCGGTAAATTCTATCTCGATGACGTCAACCCCGAGCCGGGTAATTTCCAGATCACGACCGGTTATATCGATGACAGCTCGGTGGAGCTCCCCGTGACGAGCCTGACCTATAACGACAACTTCACCCTGACGGTCACGGCAAAGGACGCGGCGGGTAAGGTCACCCCCGTCTCCGTCTTGTATTTGAAGAATGTGTATTAAACAGCCTTTGTGAGATTGATTACAAATCGCTATTGCGAGGCGTTCACACGCCGCCGTGATTCAATCGATACAACCATTTATTCTCCTATATATTGAAGACAAGTTCAATTCCAAGGCGAAAAGCGGAGCGGATACGTGAACAGCACACGTGTCCGTCTCCGCTTTTTGCTTTGGTTGATGATTAGGCGCGGTGCGTGATCCAACGTCCTGCCGCGGTACGTCGGACACGCGTGTCGGCGCCGCCCCCTACAGATTTGCCGTAATCCATCCGATATGTGACGTTCAAACGCAGAGATTATCTTGCTAGCCTTATTATCGTGAAAAACATCCCTTTTTTCGGCAATTTCCATCAACATTGATATTGACTTATCTTCCCTGTTCGTCTATAATGTACATAAGCGTAGCCGGATTTATCCGATCGGTTCGATCCGGCTGTTGTAACAAACCTAAAAGGAGGAACAAGCTTATGTATTACACAGCAGAAGTATCGAATATGTGCCCTGTCGCTAAGGGTGCGTATCACGGTCCTGCTCCCATCCCGGAAGAGGGCAAGTGGGTACAGGCAAAAGAAATCAAGGATATTTCCGGTTTCACACACGGTATCGGCTGGTGCGCTCCCCAGCAGGGCGCCTGCAAGCTCACACTGAACGTTAAGGAAGGTATCATCGAAGAGGCGCTGGTCGAGACGATCGGCTGCTCCGGCATGACCCATTCCGCCGCGATGGCGTCCGAGATTTTGATCGGCAAAACGCTCTTAGAGGCGCTGAACACCGACCTCGTCTGCGACGCGATCAACACCGCTATGCGCGAGCTGTTCTTACAGATCGTTTACGGCAGAACCCAGAGTGCTTTCTCTGAGGGCGGCCTTTTAGTCGGCGCATCCCTCGAGGACCTCGGTAAGGGTCTGCGTTCTCAGGTAGGTACCATGTTCGCTACCCGTGAGAAGGGTCCGCGCTACCTCGAGATGACCGAGGGCTACTGCTCTCAGGTCGCGCTGAACAAGGACAACGAGATCATCGGCTACGAGTTCATCAGCTTCGGCAAAATGATGGATTTCATCAAGGCCGGTATGGACGCTAACGAAGCGATCGAGAAGGCGAAGGGCCACTACGGTCAGTGGGACAACGCGGCGAAGTATATCGACCCGCGTAAAGACTAAGGGAGGTGCACAGTATGGCTTTATTTGAAAACTACGACAGACGTATAGAGAAAATCAACGGCGTACTCGCTGAGTACGGTATCGCTTCTGTTGAAGAAGCGCGCGAGATCTGCCAGGCTGCCGGCTTTGATCCCTATGAGATCGCCAAGGGCATCCAGCCGATCTGCTTTGAGAACGTATGCTGGGCTTACTGTGTAGGCGCTGCGATCGCCTTAAAGGCAGGCGCTAAAAACGCGGAGGAAGCCGCTCGCTACATCGGCATCGGTCTGCAGAGCTTCTGCATCGACGG
>DNIP01000102.1:221-390 GCA_003499325.1 Oscillospiraceae bacterium | reverse complement strand
AGGTCGGTATCGGCCACGGTAACCTCGCCGCTATGCTGCTTTCTAACGACACCAAGTGCTTTGCGTTCCTCGCGGGTCACGAGTCCTTCGCTGCCGCAGAGGGCGCGATCGGTATCGTCCGCAACGCGAACAAGGTGCGTCAGCAGCCGCTGCGCGTTATCCTCAACGG
>DNIP01000102.1:0-140 GCA_003499325.1 Oscillospiraceae bacterium | reverse complement strand
CAGATCATCTCCCGTATCAACGGCTTTACCTATGTACAGACTCAGTTCGATTATTTCACCGGCGAGTTAAAGATCGTCAAGGAGATCCCCTATTCCGAGACCGAGCGCGCTAATGTCCGCTGCTACGGCGCTGACGACGT
>DNIP01000156.1 GCA_003499325.1 Oscillospiraceae bacterium | reverse complement strand
GTTTTAATGATACTTAGTATGAGATTTAGTTCTCCGTTTTCTTCCTGATATGTTGACAGAGGTCGAACTTGAAGCCCGTCGGCGAGATCATCAGCGCCGATTTGGAGGAGGGCGTTTCGATGACCGAGTTGGAGCCGCAGACAAATCCGCGCGCGGTGAGCAGCTCGAACGCCTCGTCAAAATCATCGACGTTCATGCGGATGATCACGGAATCCAGCGGCTTGACGGGAACGCTCGCGATATCGATGCAGTGACCGTCAGCGTCCCTCATGGTAACGTCGTTGATCTCTCTGCCATCGAGCTGAACATGCTTGTGGCGCTGCTCAAAGCCGAGCTCCTCAAACAGCTCGATCATGTGATCGGCGTCGGCGATATCGGTCAGGATCAGCGGACTGAAGCCGGTGATTTTCATAACGGTTCCCCCATTTCATGGTGTTTTTCTTTAACATTATCGTAGCATATCCGCTGCCTATTTGCAAGCAAAATCAACGATCGGAGAGAGTTTTCGCAAATCGCAGGACAGCATAGGCGGTTCTGCTCTGCTGTTCCTTGGCGGAGACCGTCGCCTCGCCGTCGCCCTCCTGCGCGCCGTAGTTGCCGAACTGAGCGTGATTGCCGCCCTCGATGACCGTTTCGGCAGTGCTGTGCGGGAAATCCTGCTTGGCGTTTTCATACGCTTTTCGGTCGAGCACCTTGTCCTGTGTGCCGTACACGGACAGCAGCTTGGCGGATCCGTCGAGCGGCTTGGTCGGATAAGCGGCGAGCAGTACCGTGCCGTCAACCGCGTCCTTGTGAGCGGCGGCATAGCCCGCGGCGATCATGCCGCCCATCGAATGACCGCCCACCATCACAGTATCGTAATCAAACTTCGACGTGATCTTATCCGCGGCGTTTTGGTCAAAGATCGCCATGCGCATCGGCAGATTGAGCAGGAAGCAGTCTACACCTCCTGCCGCGATCTCCTTCATCAGCGGCAGATACGCCTGCGCGTCCACCTTTGCGCCGGGGTAGAAGATCAGCGCGGCATCCTGTCCCGCGCCGTCGACAAAGTATCCGCCGTCGATCGCGGTGACGGTTGCGCCGGTGGGATCGGACAGCACGGCGAGCGCTTCCTCCTGCGCCGTATAATGGACGTTGAGGTAGCAAAAGCCGACAACGCAGAGGATCAGCAGACCGAGCCCGACGCTGATCAAGATATGGAGAATGAGGGGCAGCTTCTTTTTCTGCTTCTTGCGGATCAGTCCCGTGAGCAGGAAGCTGAGCCCGAACACGATCGCGATCGCCGCGACGGACAATAAGATATATTTCAAACAATCACCTGATTCTATAATGGTACTGACAAAAAGTATAGCACATTACAAAGGCGATCACAAGCACCCGAGCGGCATCTCACAAAAATCGTCAAAAAGTGTGGAACTTTTCAGAAATCTTCTGTATAATAAAAGGAAGAAGGAGTGAGGAGCATGGCTGATAACAGAAAGGAACGCTTAGCGGCGGACTACCGCGATATGCTGCAATTGCAGGACAGACCGTATCTGTCGTGGATCGTGACCAAGGGGGAGCCCCCTTTTGCGGAGGAATACCTGCTTTCCGTCAAGATCAGGACATACGCGCTCTCGGCGACCGAGGAGCGCTATATCGTCAGCACGATTGACCGCTGCACGATCCGCGTCACACTGTGGGATTCCTACCCCAAGCTCGCTCCGAACACAAAAATGCTCAACATGCCGCCCGTGTTCCACCCAAACTGGTACTCCAAGGGCACCTACTGCCCGAGCGAGCGATGGCATGAGGGCGACTCGCTCAAGGGCTACGTCAAGCGAATGCTCGGCACGCTGACCTATGACCCCGCATTAATCGAAACACGATCCCCCGCGAACTTCAAGGCGGCGGCATGGTTTAAGAAAATGCGAGATCATGAAGGGCTGTTCCCGTCCGACCCCATTGAGCTGAGCGAGAATGAACCAGACGAGATCACAAAGAAAGATCGGCTCGGTGCCATCATCGACAGCTGGGAGATCAAACGCTAAACGGAGGTAAGGATATGCCCGATATCATTGTCCATACGAGCTTTGGCGCTCAGGTGTTGGAGCGCCTTCATATCGACGTTGACCGCGCTGTCTACGACTTCGGTCTGGTCGGCCCCGACCCGTATCTGTTCTATCGCTTTTATATCGCGCCGTTCCGCCATCGCGTGAACCGCTACTCGTCCGTCATGCACCGCGAACACACAGGCGACTTCCTCATAGAGCTAATCAAGCGCGGAAAAAACGACCCGAGGGTCTTCTCCTACGCGGCGGGGTTCCTCTGCCATTACGCGCTGGATTCCACCACCCACCCCTATATCAACCGCAAGGCGAAGGGCAGCTTCCCGATGCACATGGCGATCGAGCACAAGCTCGACAGGATGAACGGCGGAGAGGTGCGGATCCCACGCTTTCTGCCCGAGTCGATGAAGGAGGCTGTCGGCGGCGCGATCACCAATATCTACGGCTGGGATGACGCGTGGGAGAAGCTCCAACAGGGTCACCGCGACATGAAGCCGTTCTATGCGATCGTCACGGACAAGAGCGGAATTTTGGACAAGCTCGCCTGCAAAACGCATACAAAGCTCGCGCTGATCTCCTACCGCAGTAAGGCGCTCGACGATATGGATCTGCGCGGCTTCTACCCGCTTTACCGCAGGGCGGTGGAGGACGCGGTACGGTTCATCAGCGCGGCACATGACTTTATACAAGACAAGCTCGATGAAGCAGCGCTCAGAGAGATCATCGGCAACCGCTCTTATATCGACGGCTGAGAACCACTGAATAAAGCAGGTCAGGTACATTCGTACCCGACCTGCTTTTCGTTTATTTCATTCACGATGGTATCAAGGTCAGCAACAGTCCGAACAGGAAGGAAGCACCGTTGAGCAGCAGAGAGAGCTTCAGCTTTCCGACGCTGTCATATGACAGCAGGAATCGATAGATCACGAATTCCGTCACGACTGCAAAAACCTCAAGCATCAAGAGGATCACCCACGTATAGGCGCTGTGCTCGGAAAAGAGATAGATCGCCCAGTAGTAGCAGTAATTGACGATGGGGTTCGTCAGAATGTTCGCCAATGCGATGACAAAAAGATCATGTCCGCTTCGCACCCTGAGCGCCGCCGCAAGATACAGCTCTATGATCAGCGTCGGGATAAGGCTCCTCAACAGCGATATCAGGATAAGTCCCATTAATCCTTAAAACGCTCCTGTTCGTCATCGGGAGCGTGAGCTCCCGCATGTGATCCGTTAGGATCGTTCTCCGACGCCTTTTTCTTTTTATTCTTAACGACCGTCATGACGATGACCGCGATCAAAGCGGCTGCCAATATCGGGATGACGATATACAGCGCGTGCGCCAACGAATCGGAAAAGCCGTCTTTAGCGGTCGGCGCATCTGTGGCGACGATCGTCGCTGTCTGAGTCGGCACGATCGTAGCGGGCGCAATTGTCGTCGCCTGAGTCGGCGCTTCGGTCTCAGTCTCTGTTGCCACCTCTGTCACAGGCTCCTCATAGATCGTCTCACGGGTGGTTTCTTCCTCTTCGCTCGGCAATTCGGCAGGAAAAGCCACATCTGCTGAAAGGAATGAGAAAAAATCGGTATTCATACTTTATCCTCCTGTCTTAGGATATGATCATTCTGTTTGACGCGGATACAGTCGTTTGTCACCGTCCGGTTCACGATCTCTCCCGATCATTTTGCGCTTTTTGATCTGTGCGTTCGGGTGACTGAACCGTCGGCATTGCGTACGGCATTTGGTGAGCGGGCGGCTGCATAGCGGCAGGGGATGCTTTGCGTTTTCTGCTTTTCATCACAAAAAACACATAACGCCGACGATCGCTGCTATGATCACAAAGATGAACACCGCGAAAAGCGCAGAAGCGGTCAAATCCGACTCAGGCGATACGGCAACATCAGCGAACACTTTCCAAATATGTTTCATCTGTACCTCTCCTATTCTCAGTTGCTTGACGGCGGTTCCGGTTCATCAAGGATCACCTTTGAAATCGGTTGTTTTTTCTTCGGTTTTGCACAGATGATCCAAAGGATCACAACACAGGGTACGGTCAACAGCGTGATAATGATATCGTTGACTGTTACGCTTTGGATACGATAGAAAAAGAAGGGCAGTGAGCCTACAAACAGTCCGACGGTCGTAAAGCCGAACGCGATCCCGGGATAGTGTTGCAGGCGCGATACGATCAGCGCCAATGTGACCGCCATCGTCATGCTGAACAGAGCGACGCCGATCAGCGAGATCTCCATCCGCTCCGCGCCTAAGACCATAAAGGGCAGTGCGCCGATCGTGCTGATCAGTGCAGTCAGGCGGATGCCGATCTTGTCCGCGAGGATCCCGCCGAGTCCCTTTCCTACGCCCATACTGCCATACAGCAGTACTGTTTGCAGCTCCGTCTTGTTCCATGAGGTCGGGATACCGTAGCCCATATAGGCGCGCACCACAACCACAAAGGTCGCCAACAGCACTACGGCGACGCTGTTGATCTTTTCGTTGGAAAAATGATTTTTTTTGAGATTCGCCTCTCCGTATCCCGTCTTGTGTTTTTCGGCAAGGCAGATCGGGAGGAAGTTCAGCAGGTTCAGCGCCAATATCCACGGAACCGCGACCCCGTGGGTCGAAAGCAACTTTCCGGTGACAACGCCGAAGGAGCCACCCGATACGAATACCGCACTCGGAGCGATCTTGCCCGGTGAGGCGCGGAGCGTCAGCTCAGCACCGTGGATATGGACAAGACAGTTGCCCAGCGCGACCGAGATGATCACAACGACAGCATTGACATCAAAATACAGCAAAACCAAAGATAGGGTCGTCAGTATCGTGCCGAGCACAGCAAAATTGATACGGATCCCTTTGTCCCGCAAAAATCCGAAGAATCCCTGCGGTACAAAAGCCAGTGAATCATACAGCAGACATAATCCCCAGACGACCGGCGCGGTGAAATAGGAAGTCAATACATAAAATGAGGTGATCTCCACCAAAAAATGGATAATGAAATAGAGCAGTCCTATCTGATTGTATTTTTTCATAAAAGCCCTTCCGTACCATCGAGAAGCAAAACGACACGATCCTATGCTGATCGCACTTTTCTTCATTCTATCATATTGATATCTGCCGCGCAAGCAAAAAAACAGACCTGCGGTTTATGCAATCTGTACATTTGGCGCGCATAATGCGACGACGGTAAATTGACAATCGGGCATGAGGTAAGCTATAATATCGGTGAGGTGAACATATGCTGACAAGACGCAAAACGGTACGCAAATACATCCGATTCTACGGTCAGGTGCAGGCAGTGGGGTTTCGCTGGACGGCCATGCAGGCGGCAAAGCTATATGGCGTCACGGGATGGGTGCGCAATGAATATGACGACAGCGTGTCGATGGAGATACAGGGCACCGAGCGGCAGATCGACGACGTGATCGCCGCCATCGATCGCGGCACCTACATCGTCATCGACCGCATGGAGGTCAAGAAACTGGATACGCTCGAGGAAGAACGCGGGTTTCGGGTAAAATATTGATCGATCGAGATTGTCGCGTCGGGACGTTGTCCCTCCTAGCAAAGACAATGATAAAAGGGAACGGAGATATCCGCTCCCTTTTTTGCTGTCATACTAAGTTTCCATTAAACGCTTTAACAAATTTATTAACGGAAAATTTCGTAGAACGAGGCGGACGACGCAGACAGGCTGGCGCCTGTCAAGGAGGACAACGAAGTTATACGGAATTTAACGCAATAAATGTTAAAGTGTTTTAATGAAACTTAGTATCAGCTCGTCGATAGGAGACGTCCGATAGCGACAAAAAACCGCCGCTGTGGGAGAGCGGCGGTTCGGCACGATGGAAGTAACTACACCTTTAGTATAGGAGGATATGAGTAAGGTTATTCCATATCTTCATTCTGTTTATCTTCATTCGGTTTTTGCGGAATCTCTTCTCCGCTCTCACTTCAAGCGGAGCGATCGAGATCGTGCATCAGCCTGACTTTCATCTTGTCCCCCTCGACAAAGATATCCACCGCGTCGATGTGTTTGTCGGGGTGCGCTTTGACAAGCTCGCTGACATACAT
>DNIP01000082.1:15885-21205 GCA_003499325.1 Oscillospiraceae bacterium | reverse complement strand
CATCATTTTTTAAAAAATCAAAAAAGCTGTCGCGCAGATGAACGCGACAGCCCTTGATGTGGTTTGTTATACTAAGTATCCATTAAACGCTTTAACAAATTTGTTAGCGAGAAATTTCGCAGAGCAAGGCGGAGGACGCAGGCATACTGGCGTATGTCAAGGACGACAACACCGCTATGCGGAATTTATCGCATTAAATGTTAAAGTGTTTTAATGATACTTAGTATAACTCCATTATAGCGCGAAAAAACGGCAGGAGCAATACCCCTGCCGTCGTTTCATACATAAAAAAACAACCACCCTACTGGGTGGAAGCCTTTATGTGTTGGCATCTTCCTATTTTCACACTCCGTCGCCAGAGCACTATCTTCGGCACTACAGGGCTTAACTTCCGTGTTCGGGATGGGAACGGGTGGACCCCCTGCGTCATCAACACCAACTGGTGTTCTTTTCGGAACAGTTGCTATTATAGCACCATGAGTTTTAAAATGCAAGTGCTTTTTAACAATTTTTTAATAAAATTTAAATTTTCGTAGTATTTCATAGTTTTATTTGACTATCCCCCGTAATTTGAGTACAATAAGGATAGTATGCTCTGTTTCGACAAAAACAGGACAAAAACAGAAACCGTGAGGTGTCACATATGAAACGTATTCTTTCTATCGTATTAGCCGTGTGCATGCTGCTGTCGAGCGCGGCGATCTTCTCAGGCTGCAACAATAAGACGTCTAACGACTGGCCTGTTACCGTGGGCGGCGTTACCATCGACAAGGAGCCAGTGAATATCGTGGTGCTCAACGATGTGTTCGCCGATATCATCTCCTACATCGGCTACGACGTCAAGATGGCGGGACGCTCACAGGAATGTGATCAGGAATTTTTGTACGTGGTGCCCGTGATGGGCACGGCTGCCGCTCCCGATACTGCTGCGATCGCCGCCGCTAAAGCGGATCTGGTCATCGCGGACAATACGCTCGGCGCCGACGCGAAGAGCGCGATCGAATCGGGCGGTGCGAAGGTCGCCACCTTTGAGGTACCGACCACCTCCGACGCGCTCAAGCAGCTGTATATTGATCTGGGTACCCTCTTAGGCGGCAAGACTACCGGTAATGAAAAGGGCACAAAGGGCTATGATGAGCTGCTCAATATGCTCGGCACCATGAACACCGCCACCTCCAACGTGGTACAGACGGTCGCGTACGTCTATTTGAACGCTAACAACCAACCGTGCACCTTCGTCAAGGGCACGCTGGAATATCAGTTCTTCGAGTACAACGGCAACAGCAATGTATTCGCCAATCAGGCGGCGCCCGAGATCAACCTCGATGAGTTCAGGCTCGGCAACCCTAACTACATCTTCTATGATAATGAAAATACCTTAGCGGCGCTGCAGGCGGATCAGAGCCTTGCCGGCGTCAACGCGCTTGCAAAAAGTCACACCTGCATGATCCCGAAGAAGGCGTTCTTCCGCTTCGGCAAGTCTGCCGAGCAGGCGATCTTCGATATGCTTAACTACATCGACAAGAGCAGTAAGGCGACTCCCGATAACGCGACGCCCGACTACTCCGTGAAGGCGACCGTCGCTCCCGAAGCCAATGCCGCTCCTGCGGCGACCGACGCACCTGCCGCACCTGCCGCTCCCGCCGCGGACAATCAGAACGACAGCGGCGAGATCAACTACACCATAGAGGGATAAGAACACCGTATAACGACAGCCTCCGTATGAGCGGAGGCTGTTTTTGTGCCCGATTGCAGATTTGTCACGGTCACAAACATCTTAAATCCCAATGAAAAGGAAAAAGCCCCTCGTTATGAATATCATTAACGAGGGGCTGTTGTTCTTTATCCTGTCACGGTCACGGTGCGTGTGACGCGCGTTTTGAGGTTGAAGTCGTCGGTGATCGAATAGGTGAGGTAGTAGACGCCGGGCTTTTCGGGGATGACCTGTCCCGCGATCTTCACACGGTCGGTAATATCATTGCCGCAGATATCGGCGGCGGTGATGCCGTCCATCTCGTCAAAGTGTCCGCCCTTCTTCAGCGTGATATCCTCCGCGCCCTCGAGGGCGGGCAGCTTGCCGAGGAAGGGATTGCCCTCGGTGTTGTCGGTGGGATCCCATGTCGCGCCCGCAGGGAGCTTCGGTGCATTGGGTCTGCCGAGCGGATCGGATTTTGCATCCGCGTCGATGATATGCACGGGCGTGTTCAGATCACAATTGCGCATGATCCAGTAGACGTCCGACACCATCATGCGAACGCAGCCCTGGGATGCGGGCTCGCCGAGCTTGTTGAACTCAGCGGTCTCGAGCGTATCATGCGCCGTCGCCTCATAGGGCACGCTGTGGAAGAGGAAGTCATCCTTGAAGCCCGAGACAAACATGCCGTATACGTTGTCATACAACGGATGCCACGGCTCCTGGAAATAGATCGCAAAGTCACCCGTGATGGTGGTGAACTCGCCGCCCTTGCCGCAGGAGCAGATCATCGCGCGGACAGGCACGGTGAACTGACCGTCCTGATCCTTGGTGTACACGGTGACGGTGTTGGTGCGGCGGTTGACGGTGATGCTGTAGATATCGCGCGCGCCGCTCGCCTGATTTTGCGCGAGCACATCCTCATTCGCCTTGATCGCCGTGGTCACCTCGTCGGGATAATCGGGCTCGGTGTTCTCGGTGACGGTGAACTGACATTCTGCCGTAAAATTCCGCGCGGTCGCAGTGACGGTCGCCTTGCCGACAGCAAGCGCGTCGGTATGTCCGGCGGCGTCTACGCGGACAATGCTCGGATCGGAGGAGGTGAACTCGACCTCCTTCATATTGATGGCGGAGGGCATGCTCAGGATACAAACGTCGCCGGTCTTGACGTCCATGACGGTCGCCTTCTCAGCGCTCATCTGGGTATTGAGCGCGCCGTTATCCTTCGCCTTTTTGTTGATGTCCATAAAGCGCAGGACAACCAGCACCGCCAACGCGATGATCGCGATGACGCCGACGCCGATCAGTATTTTCGGAAGCGGATTGCTCCGTTGTTGATTATAACGGTATTTATTACCGTATCTCATCACTTTTATCGGTTTCATACCCCGATTATACACGATAATCCCCGATTTATCAAGTTACAGTTTATTCAGTCGGTAAAGTTCACCGTAAAAGATTGAAAAATTCCCTGTTCCATGCTAAAATAGCGATATGAACAATTTTTGTCAATACGCGAAAAAATGCAATTCCTGTCAGCTGTGCAACCTCAGCTATGAGGAACAGCTCCGACACAAAGAGAATATCTGCCGCAAATATCCGGGCAAGCTCTGCCGTGTGATGCCGATCACCCCCTCGCCCAAGATCACGGGCTACCGCAACAAGGCGCAGTTCGTCTACAAGCGCGAGGGCAAGCGGATCGTCAGCGGTCTGTACAAATCCGCCACGCACAGCGTGATGGCGGCGGATCACTGCGCCATCTGCTCGGATACGGCGAACACGATCACCGCGGCGCTGTCAAAGCTCTTTTCCAGCTTCAAGGTCATGCCGTATGACCCCTACACTGAGAGAGGGTGGCTCAAAAGCGTCGTCATCCGCGAGGCAGAAGCTACAGGCGAGGTGATGGCGATCATCAACGGCGCGGACAGGATCTTCCCCGCCAAGCGCACCTTCACCACCGCCCTGCAAAAGGCGTGTCCGATGCTGACCACCGCCGTGATCACGGTCAACCGCGACAAGCGCAAGCTCTTCACGGGCCAACAGAGCGAGGTGCTGTTCGGCAGCGGCACGATCACCGATATCCTGTGCGGCGAGAGGTTCATCCTCTCCCCCGCCTCGTTCTATCAGATCAACCACGATCAGACTCAGCAGCTCTATCAAAAGGCGCTGGAGCTCGCCGACCTGTCGGGGAACGAGATCGTGCTGGACGCGTACTGTGGGATCGGCACCATCGGCATCATCGCGTCCCGTAAGGCGAAGTTCGTCCACGCGGTCGAGCTGAATCCCGCCGCCATCGCCGACGCGAAACGCAATGCGCGATTAAACGGTATCGACAATATCCGCTTCACCGCCGCTGATAGCAGAGATTACGCAAAGAGATTAACAGAAAAAGACGCGCGCGTCGACGCCGCCTTCATCGACCCGCCGCGCACGGGGTGCACGTCATCCTTCCTCAATTCATTAGCAAAGCTCTCCCCCGACAAAATCGTCTACATCTCCTGCAACCCCGAGACGCAGGCGCGCGACCTGCGCGTGCTCGGCAGGCTAGGCTACAAAACACAGGTATGCTACCCCTTCGACATGTTCCCGCATACAAATCATTGCGAATCCGTGGTATTATTAGATAAGAAAGACTGACCCATGAAGCACACAAAAACACAAACCTCAGAGAGCTTCCTGCTCAGCGCGATCCTGTCCTTTTCGGGCGGGTTGCAGGACGCTTACACCTATAATATACGCGACAACGTATTCGCCAACGCGCAGACGGGCAACGTCGTCCTGATGAGCCAGAGCTTTTTGACGGGCAACTGGCTCAGCGGCGTCCACTATATGCTCCCCCTGCTGTCGTTCGCGACAGGCATTTTCATCACCGAGCGGATCGAGGGCAGGTTCAAAAACAGTAAGGGGGTGCACTGGCGGCAGATCGTGCTGATCATCGAGATCGTGCTGCTGGCGGTCGTCGGCTTCCTGCCGCAGCAAATGAACACGCTCGCCAATATTTTGGTGTCCTTCTCCTGCGCGATGCAGGTGCAGACGTTCCGCACCGTACACGGCTACGGCTATGCGAGCACGATGTGCATCGGCAATCTGCGCAGCGGAACCGAGAGCCTGTCCCGCTACCTGCGCACACGTGACAAGCAGCTCTTATACAAGGCGCTCCACTTCTTCGGCATCATCCTGATCTTTGCGATCGGAGCGGGCGTCGGCGGCGTTCTGTCGTCCCTCTTCGGCATCAAGACCATCTGGATCTCACCGATCCTGCTGATGATCGTCGTCATCATGATGGCAAAGGAAAACCGATAGCCATATCGGAAGCATGGTGCAGTTTTCGAACCGCACACCCGATCACTCAGATCATCAAAACAGAAAGGTCCGTTATGTTTTCAATCGTTGTTTGTTCGGCAGTGATCTTCTTCTGGACGCTGCTAATCGTCTCGTTTATCAATGACAGAAGCAGATACCGCAACTGTTATTTTCTGTTTCTCGCGCTGGCAAGCACCGTCTTTGCGTTGACGTTCCTTGCCGGCGAGCATCAAAAAACCGTTTTGGTCGTGATGATGATCACGATCCTCGTAGCGCTGTTGATCGTGCCGATCTTCCTTATCTGCAACGGAATCGTCATGCTCA
>DNIP01000082.1:14819-15765 GCA_003499325.1 Oscillospiraceae bacterium | reverse complement strand
TCGGCGAGATCGCGACGCTGGTCGCCGTGTTGATCCCTGTGTTCGGCGGAAAAGATTGGATCTTCGAAACCTCCCTGCGCAGGATCAACCGTATCAGCGTGTTCTTCAGCGTCACGGTCATCTATATCTCGATGTGCTTTTTGGTGTTCATGATCTACTGCGTGTTTCTCCAGATCATCCCCCGCAAGCGTGATTTTGACTATGTCATCATCCACGGAGCGGGTCTGCTCGACGGCGACCGCATCTCCAAGCTCCTCGCCGACCGTCTGGATAAGGCGATCGAGGTCTATCAAAAGGATCCCACCCCGCCGATCATGATCCCCTCGGGCGGTAAGGGCTCGGACGAGAAGATCTCCGAAGCCGAGGCGATGGCACGCTACCTGATCGACAAGGGGATCCCGCCCGAGAGAATCATCAAGGAAGACCGCTCCCTGACTACCTTCCAAAATATAAAATTCTCTAAAAGAATTATTGACGCGCAGGAAGGCAGTAAATACACCGTGCTCGTCACCAGCAACTACCATGTATACCGCGCGCTGCGCTACTGCCGCAAAAACAACCTCAAATGCACGGGCGTCGGCAGTCATGTGGCGCTCTATTACTGGCCGAGCGCCCTGATCCGCGAGTTCATCGCCGTCCATTCCGAGAAAAAGCACCTGATTACCTTCATCATCGGGTGGGTAATTTGCATGATCCCGCTGATCGTATCATTTTTTGTTGGCTGATCGGACACGCATGTCCGTCATTCTCTTCGGCAGAATCGATATGCTCCGCGTTTGAACGGCATTGATCGGAAACGTTTCGGTACGTCGGCAAGCGCCGTACCCTACGGAGGGATCGATCTGCTCCGCATTTTGGTGGCAGTGCTCGGAAGGTCTCGGCGGGAGTGAACCCCCGCCCTACGAGGAGCGTTTCAGCGGATTTGTAGGGGAGTGCCTTGGTGCTC
>DNIP01000082.1:0-14769 GCA_003499325.1 Oscillospiraceae bacterium | reverse complement strand
TGCTCCCGCGGCAGGGCGTTGGTCACAATACAATGGTTGTTAAGGAAATGTGCGTTTTGTAGGGTACGGCATTTATGACGTACCGCATGGCAGAAAGGTTTCTTCCCTATCTACAGTTTTCGATACAGAAAACGCCCGTCATTCGGCGGGTCGTTTCATTTGCTCCGCATTTGGGTGGCAGTGCTCGGAAGGTCTCGGCGGGAGTAAACCCCGCCCTACGAGAAGCGTTGTAGCGTTATTGCGGGGGCGTCGTATAACTAAAAAATGATAATTGATAAAAAAACAACACGTGAGTACCAAGCATACCCACGTGCTTATTTTCTTATACAGAATTATTTGACCCTTTCACCAATGGCATACGGTGTGTCGATATGCGCCAGATACCGCTGGATATAAGTGACGTCCATCACATCGACGAACAGGTCGCCGTTGACGTTGCCGCGGCTGATCGTCACATCATCGAAGGGGGTGTCGATGTACACGATCCTGCGCAGGAGCATGGCGGTATCAATGGATTCAACCGCGCCGCTGCCGTCGGCGTCGCCGAGGATGATCACGGGAGCGGCGGGCTTGGCGGTCAGGTGCGTTACCCCACCGTCACCCTCTACCGTGACGGTATATGTCTTTGTGATATTGTTGTTCGATTTGACGGTGATGGTAGCCTGACCCTCGCCTACAGCATATACCATGCCGCCCTGATCGACCAAGACAACCTCCTCATCACTGCTCGAATAAGTGAAGGTGGCGACAGCGTTGGTGGGGCGCACATCGGGCGCGATATGGAAGATCGAGCCCACCCCCATCTTCGCGCCGACCTTATCCGTCACATCCCAAGGGATATAGAAATTGGTCAGCGCCGAGGACGAAGAAAAATGCGACTGAGCGCTGTTCTTGCCGAAGGAATTGCTGTCGGCACAGTTGACGGTCGTGTTGCTCCTGACTGTGGTCGCCGTCGTGGTGGAGGTCAGCCAGATACCTGAATCCGAGCAGTTGCGGATACGGTTCCAGCGGACGTTGCTCAGCTTGGAGCCGTCCGCAAACAGACCGATATTCTTGGTATTCATGATATCGTTATCGTCGATCTTGTCGATGCTCATATCATAGATACCGATGCCGTACTTGCCGCAGTTCGAGATGCGGTTAAAGCGGACGTTATTGACCTTGCCGCCGTTGGTGCCGTCGAGCTGGATGCCGTTGACCTCGGCGCCGCTGATCACATTGTAGCTGACAGTCGAGGCGCTCGCGTTGCCGCGCACGACGATACCGTAGTAATTATCGCTGTGGACGGTATTATTGGAGCAGATGATCTCGTTGTCTGTGACGGATGTATTGCGCACATCCTCCAGGCGGATACCGTTGCCGCGGACGTCGATGGTGTTATCGTGGATGGAAGCGCCGTCAATGTAGTAATCGCCCGCAGGCAGACCGCCGCTTTCATCGCCGCTGTCTACGGGGGATTTTGCGGTGAGCTTCTCACCCAGCACGGCGATGCCCTGACTGGAATAGGAAGCGTACTTGTCGTCGCTTGTGCCGATATTCGTCAAAATGTTATAGGCAACCGTAATATTGGCTTTACCGGGCGCCTGATACGCGTCGGACGCATGGCTCTGCGTGCCGCCCTTTGCGGCTAATTTGCCCGACAGATAGGTACAGCCGCCGGGCTCGGAATACAGCGTAATGCCGCGCGGCGCGTTATCGATGACGTTCCTCGTGATCGTCACGTTCGTCCAGTTGAGCCCTTGGATCGCAATACTGCTCATATCACTGAACACATTGGAGCGGATGGTGATATTGTTATGCGGACGGTTATGCACCGCCGTATGCGAGCCGATCGCGCGGGGCATATTCTCGAACACGCAGTTCTCGATCAGCACATTGCTGACAGGCAGATCCTCGCACCGGCCGTTGGTGATATGGAACGGATGGAGCACATCGAGCTGGATCGCCTCATAGCCGTAGTTGCCGGGGGTGAGCTGCTGATCCGTAAAGAAACAGCCGCGGACGGTCAAGCCGTCCACACCCGCGAACTCAGTCATGTGACCTTCCTTTTCATTCATCAACGTCACATCGTCCATCGTAAAGCTCTTGGTATGGAAGGCTTTGATGATGGTATTCTCGCCGTAGTTGCCGTCGAATACGCCGCCGAACACGCGTACGTTCTCATAAGCATAGCCCGTTACGCCTGTGCTGACGCCGTCCTCGTCGCCGACGCGCAGCATATTGCCTGCGCCCGCACCCGAGCGGGTGAGCGTGACGCCGCGCAAATCGAGCGTCGTATTGCTGTAAATACGCAGGACATAATCGAGCGCATACTCGCCCTCGGGGACGACGACCGTATAAGGCAGCTGAGCCGTGGCGTTCTGCCGCGCCTCATTCAGCGCGGCTTGCACCGCCGAACGGAAGCCGTAGGACTCGATCTCCTCCTGCGTCACATTGAGAATGACCTCATCCTCTGTGACAGCGCTGACAGGGAACACGAATAGTCCGACCGTCAACGACAGCGCCAGAAGGACTGACAAAGCACGCTTGATGACTGTTTTCATCAAATCACCTCTTTCTTCTATCATTGTACGGCAAGCATGCGGAAAAATCAATAGACAGGGTGTGAAAATGCGCTCCGTTTTGACATCTGAAAAAGTTTTTTACAGAACTTGTCAAATATGATTGTAAATGCAGGATAATTGTGGTAAAATGGTAACGTACTAAAATATCCCCACAACATCTTGTGATAAGGCGCTGTGGGGAATGATCATGAGGAAGTGTAGAACAATGAAAGTATGGAAAAAGAGTGTGTCACTGCTGCTTGCGGTACTCACCGTGTTGACCGTGATGACGGTCGGCGTCGTTCCCGTCACGCTGAAAGCGGAAGCGGCAAGCTGGAACGGCTACAACTACGGCGGCGGTACGCTCTACGGCTCTCAGTCCTTCTTAGAGGCATTCGGCATCGATTATGACGAGTACATGCACTGGATGGACACCCACGACAAGGACAGTGCCAATCCCAACTACTATCTGGGCACCCCCTACGCCCACAACGACCACCGCAATCCGCGCGGCGACTGTGCCGGCGCACGCGGCGCGTATGACACCCCCGGTGTGGCGGCGATGAACTGCACAGGCTTTGTGTGGCATGTGCTGTACAAATCCGCGGTCGCGTCCGGCGCGCCGAGCTACAAGATCAACCGACTCAGCGTCATGGGCGGCGTGCCCGCCTCATGGAATTACTACGACGTCTACCGCATCTGGTTCGATTCCGTTGACGACGCCTACGCCTCGGGCGTGCTGGAAAAGGGCGATCTGATGTGGCTGTACGGCACGGGCGACAACCATAACGCGATTTTCTACGGCGACAGCCCCAAGGACTGGATCTACTGGGACAGCGCGGGCGAGCGCAACCGCTACTGCGAGGTACACGCGATCGGCGAGAGCCGCGGTCTGTGGGTCGCGAAGGTCGCCAAGCCCAACAAAATCGAGCTGCACATCGATACTGCCTCGGGCGGCAGCGGCACCAAGTTCGGCACCAAGTACATGGTGTTCAACAGCAAGGCAAAGGCGCAGGCGGCGCTCGATCATCCCAACGACGACAAATACTGGGATCAGCGTGAGGGCACCATCGTGCTCGACAGCAAGGGGCACGGCTGCTTCCGCAAGCAGAGCGCACCCTCCGCGTCCGAGCTCTGGTCGGGCGACAAGCCGCGCACCGATCACAGCTACTTCAAATCCGACGCAAAGCGTGTGGACAGCAGCGACACCTACTACGCGGTACAGTGGAGCCACGGCTCGGGTATCAGCGAGGATAACACCATCCACACCTTCACCGATTCGGGCAATCGCACAGGCTCGGGCTACCGCATCTATCGCTTCTTTGCGCCGATCCGCGTCGATACGCCCAAGCTCAGCAGTACCGCCAGCACCAGTGACGGCGTACAGCTCAAGTGGAATGCCGTGAAGGGCGCGTACAAATACCGCGTCTACTACAAAAACAAAAACAACAACTGGGTGCGCATGACTGAGACCGCTTCGACCTCCTACATTGACGAGGACGTCAGGGACGGCGGGACCTACACCTACACCATCCGCTGCGTCGATCAGGGCGGCAACTTTATCAGCGAGTATGATAAGACCGGCTGGAAGCACACCTATCATATCCTCGACACTCCCGTGTTCACCTCGCTCGAGAGCACGGCTGAGGGCGTCAAGCTGAGCTGGAACGCGGTGAAGAATACCATCGATGACGCCGCTACCCGCTACCGCGTCTATTACAAGAGCAAGAAGTACGGCTGGAAGATGATGACGGAGACCACCGACACCACATACACCGACGCCGACGTCGCCAAGAACACCGCCTACACCTACACCATCCGCTGTGTTGACGCAAAGGGCAACTTCGTCAGCAAGTACAACACGACGGGCTGGAATCACACCTATCAGGGCGTGAACACACCGCAGCTTACCGAGATGACTGACGAGGCCGAGGGTATCAGGCTCAAATGGAACGCGATCGACAATGTTTATGCTTACCGCATCTATCACAAGACGAGCGACGGCTGGCAGCGCATCGCGCAGGTGAAGGATACCGAATACTTTGACAAGGATATCGAAGCAGGCGAGACCTATACCTACACCATCCGCTGCGTCAACAGCGCGGACAAGTTCGTCAGCGACTTCAATGCCGACGGCTGGAAGGTCAAATATACCGGCGTCGAAACGCCGCAGATCACAGAGATCGGCAGCGACGCTAACGGCGTTAACCTGACATGGGACGCAGTCGAGAACGCGACGATCTACCGCGTCTACCGCAAGACAGCGGGCAAGGGCTGGACGAGGCTCGCCGAGCTGACCGACACCGCCTATGCCGACAAGAGCTGTAAGCTCGGCACCGAATACATCTATACGATCCGCTGTGTCAACGACAAGGGCGGCTTTATGAGCGGCTATGATAAAAACGGCTGGAAGGCGACCTACAGCGGCGTTGAGACCCCCGCGTTCACCGAGGTCAACAGCGAGCCCGAGGGCGTCCGCCTGAAATGGAACGCCATCGACGGCGTGACCGCCTACCGCGTCTATGCGCGCGGCAGCAATGGTTGGGATCGCCTGATCGAAACGAAGGATACCGAGTTCTTTGACGACAAGCTCTCTGTCGGCACGACCCGCCGCTACACCATCCGCGCGATCAACGATCACAGCGACTTCGCGAGCGGCTACAATGAAAAGGGCTGGACGATCACCTACAGCGGCGTCGCTATGCCGCAGATCACCGCACTCGAGAGCGCCGAGAACGGCGTGAGCATCGGCTGGGACGCTGTAGAGGGCGCGGTGCAGTACCGCGTGTTCCGCAAGAATAAAAACGGCTGGGATCGCCTTGGCGTGACCGAGGGCACAGCGTTTGTCGATACCACCGCAGAAGCGGGCAAGACCTACATCTACACGGTGCGGTGTCTGGGCTGCAAGGACAACTACATCAGTGACTACGATCACACCGGTGGCAAGATCACATATCAGCCGCCCGTAAAGCTCGAACCGACTGAGCTTCCCGAATAAATACATGCAACAACAAAGCAGGAGTTTTCACATGAAAGCTCCTGCTTTTCTTATTGTCTGCCGATTCCCTGTCACCTCCCCCCTCCTCCCGCATAGGATGGTAATACTGATAGGATCAGTAGAAAAATGGGATAAGGAATCAGTTTACATGATAAATTCAGATGTGATACTCGGATTGATGATACCGTTCCTGGGCACCTCGCTCGGCGCCGCGGCGGTATTCTTTATGAAACATACCTTCAGCGAGAACCTCTCGCGGATGCTCACGGGCTTTGCGGCGGGCGTGATGATCGCGGCTTCGGTGTGGAGCCTGATCATCCCCGCGATCGAGCAGTCGGAGCACATGGGGCGCTTCTCGTTTTTGTGCGCCTTCATCGGCTTCTGGCTGGGCATCCTCTTTCTGTACCTGCTGGATCGGGTCATCCCGATCGTCAAGCAGAACGCAGCAGCGGAAGAAAACGGTGCGCGCACCCGTGCCCTGATGGTGACGGCGGTCACGCTGCACAATATCCCCGAGGGGATGGCGGTCGGCGTGGTGTACGCGGGACTCTTGGCAGGAACACGGAACGTCACCCTCGGCGGCGCGCTGGCGCTGGCGCTCGGGATCGCGATCCAGAATCTGCCCGAGGGCGCGATCATCTCCATGCCCCTGCACGCAGAGGGCAAAAGCAAGCCGAGAGCCTTTTTCTGCGGCGTGTTGTCGGGCGCGGTGGAGCCGATCTTCGGTATGCTGACCCTCTTGTGCGCCGCACTGATCGTCCCCGCGATGCCGTATCTGCTATCGTTTGCGGCAGGCGCGATGGTGTATGTGGTGGTCGAGGAGCTGATCCCCGAGATGACGCAGGGCGAACACTCGCACATTGGCGTAATGTTCTTTGCGGTCGGCTTCACGCTGATGATGTCGCTGGATGTGGCGCTGGGGTGACGAAAGTGAGGAGTTAGGAGTGATGAGTTAGGAGTGAGGAGTTGACCAAAACTGTGATTTGAATCGCACAGCGATTCATATAAGGCGATTCATATGATATAGTTAGGATAGGGCGCAGTAGCTCTCAGCCAATCAGCGTTCGCCTCAGGTGGTTCCCCGTAACTCCCCGAGTTATGGGGAGAGGAGGAGCCGCCACACGAGGTCAAAGCGTATCAAACGGATACGCTTACCGAATACGGCGAGTGACGACGAGGGAGAGCCTTGCGTGGGTGCTGTTAGCCAAATCACAGATTTGGACAGCACCTCAGAATTTCAGATCATACCACAGCAGGAAGGCGTAGATCGCGTAGACGCGGTTCCACAGTAAGGTCTCGCCGCCGATGAAGCGATCCCACATGTCCTTCATCTGCGCCTGATCGAAAAATTTCTGTGATGACGTGCCGAAGAGCTTCTCCTTAACAGGCTGATTGTAGCGCTCATCCGCGAGCCACTGACGCACCGGCACGGGGAAGCCGACCTTCTTGCGGAAGGCGGACTCATACGGCAGGATACTGCTCGCCGCCTTGCGGAACACATATTTATTCTGCTCCTCACGGAACTGAAACTTCGACGGAATACGGCTCGCGACCTCGAACAGGCGGTAGTCGGAGAACGGCGTGTGCAGCTCGATCCCGCAGGCGGTGGAGGTGCGGTCGGTGTTGAGGTAAATATCGCCGTCGAGCCAGAAGGCGATATCCATCGTCAGCTTGGAATCGAGCTGATCCTCCTTTTTCGCTTCCTCCCACAGACCGAGAAGCGGATCGGAGGGCTTGACGTTCTCATCATAATCGAGCATCAGGGACTTGACCACATCGGTGTTCATGATATGCGAGCAGGTCAGATAGACCCAGTCGCTCGGGATCTCGCGCTTATGGGCGTTGTAGCCGCCGAAGAATTCGTCGATACCCTCGCCCGAGTAGACGACGTCGGCGTGCTCCTTGACCGCCTGACAGCCGATCGAGAACGCCACGGCGGAGGCGTCGCCGAGAGGCTGACCCATCTTATCCATCACGGTCGGGATGCGCGCAAAGTACATTTCGGGGGTGATCATCTTGACGCGGAAGCCCTTGTTGAAGTGCTCGGCAGTCGCTTGCGCGAGATGCGCCTCGCTGAAATCCGCCTCCTCATAGCCGACGGTATTGGCGCACTGCGCATCGCTCGCCGCCAAGAGATAGGACGAATCCACGCCGCCCGACAGGAACGATTCCTTGTACGGCAGCGCGGTATCGGCACGCTCCTCCTCGAGGATCTCGGTGACGACGGCTTTGATCTCGTCGGCGAACTCGTCGAGGGACTTGTCCTCGGGGCGGAAGAGCGGCTTGAAGTAGCAGGTCAGCTTGACCTCCTTGCCGTCCCATTCGAGAAAGTGACCGCCCCTTAATTTATACACGCCCTCATAGAAGGTCTCCTCGCCGATCGGGTAGCCGTAGAACAGATACTGCTGGAGCATACGCTTGTTCAGGCGCTTTTCAAATCGACGATCGGACACGATCGCGTCGATATCGCCGTTACAGAGCAGTTCACCATCGACGACGGCATAGAACAGCTGCTTTTGACCGACCGGATCACGGAACACATAGAGTTTGTCCGCGCTGTCGTCGTAGAGCGCGAACGCGAACGCTCCGAAGATATGCTCAGTCAGCCTTGTGCCCCACTTCTCAAAGCCCTTGATCAAGATCTGCTCCTCACGCTGTTCACGACTGAGGGGCGTGATAGCGAGCTCCTCGCACAATTTCTTGAAGTTGCGGATATAGCCGCTGTAATAACGTACCTGAACCATGTTTTCTCCAACCTTCCGTGTCGCATTTTGTCAAAATTATACCACTTGAAAAAGCCGCCGTCAATATCTTTACAAAGGTTTTGCCGCGCGTTATAATAGGGTTGTACGACGGTATTTATCAACATTGGGAAAAGGAGAATAATGATGGAATACAGAAGATTTGACGACAAGATCTATGTGCGGCTCGACAAGGATGACGAGGTCATCGGCGCCTTGACCGAGGTGTGCGCCAAGGAGAATTTGACCATTGCCCAGATCCAGGGCATCGGCGGCTGTGAGAGCGTTACGGTCGGTGTGTTCGACGGCGAGAAGAAGGTCTATAACGAAAAGACGGTCGAGGGACTGCTCGAGATGACCTCGCTGGACGGCAATCTGACCTACTACGAGGGCAAGCCCTATCTGCATCTTCACGCGGCGTTCGCCTATCGTGAGGACGGTGAGATCAAGCTGCTGTCAGGTCATCTGCTCAAGGCGGTCATCGGCTTGACGGGTGAGATCGTCATCACGCCCGCTAACGGTAAGATCGGCAGAAAATTCATCGAGGAGCTCGGCATCCGCGTCTGGGATTTTTCATAAGCGGTTAGGGTGTCTGTAGATATCCTATTCAGCGAACATTTAACGGACAGGCATCGCGCTCTGTCCGTTTGCTTTTTTTCCAAAAAGTTACAAGCCTGATACCATCCGTCTAATTGCACGGATTTGTTCATTTTTTGTACATTTTTTATTCACGAATTGTCCGTAGACAGAACAGGTTTTTTTTGCTATAATTTGTAATAATATTTAAAATCAGAAACTGTGCGTCAAAACTAAGGGATCGCTCGTGAGCGCCGATTGCGCGTATTACACAGCACAGCACCGCGGAGTCGATCAAAAAGAGGTTATGATGAAAAAAATACTGAGTTTTCTGTTATGCTCCGCCATGCTGCTCGGCTCACTGAGCGCCACCGTCGGAGCGGCTGACATAAGCATCAACGAATTATCCGCCGATCGGGAGATCGCCGACACAGCGGCTGATCGTCAGCTTGCCGAAGAAGCGGCTGATCCCGATACCGCCGCGCTCGGCGCTGAGGCTGACGACACGGCTTCCGCAGGCTACACCCTGCTTACGGAAGCGCAGTTCCAGAATAAGCTCAGCTCCCTGCGCTCCAAATATCCCAACGGCAGCTTCTGGGACGGCGTGTACTATGAGGACGGCTACGCCAGAGCATGGGAGTGCTGGGCATATTCCGCGCAAATGCTGTATGAGGTGTTCGGCGTAAAGTTCTATGCCGACCGCATGATGGATAACCAATACTACGACGTCTACGGTATCTGCGCGGGCGACTGGGTGCGTATCGACTGGGATTCGCACTCGATCTTCATCACCAAGGTCACCGACAGCGGCGTTTACTTCACCGACGGCAACGGCACCGGCTACTATAACCAGATCCGCTGGGACGGCTTCTACTCCTGGTCGGAGATCTACTCCCGTTTCAGCTACCGCCTGCACGTACCGGGCAACGATCTGACCGGCAACGTCGTCATGCACACCATCGCCTATAATCCGAACGGCGGCTCAGGCGCCGTGAGCTCACAGAGTGTCGCGCCCGGCGGCGGCTTTACAGTCAAGGAGAACGATTATTACCGCGCGGGCTATCGATTCGCGGGCTATACCGTCAACCGTTCCTCCGACAACAAGTGGTTCTGCGTCGGCGGCAAGGGCTGGCAGTACGCGGATGACATTAAGGAAAACGGCTACCGCTACGCGATCTACGATCCGGGCGAGGAGCACAGCATGACCCAGACATGGCTCAGCGGCGCCTCCACCTCCACCTCCTTCACCTTCTACGCGCAGTGGGAGCCGATCCACGCTGTCGCCTACAGCGCGAACGGCGGCACGGGTCAGATCGACGCCGAGAAGCTCGGCGCCAACGAGAGCTTCACCCTCAAGGAGAACGCCTTCACGCGCGAGGGCTACACGTTCGCGGGCTATACCGTCAAGCGCTCCTCCGATAACAAGTGGTTCACCTCCGGCGGCAACGGCTGGCAGTCGCAGAGCGATATCTATCAAAACAACTACCAATACAGTATCTATTTCCCGGGACGCTCCTACAGAATGAGCCTCAACTGGATCGACAATCTGGATGAAGCCACCACCCTCACCTTCTACGCGCAGTGGCTCCCCGTTTCCTCAAAGCTGGAATTCATGGCGAATTACAGCGGCTATAACTATATGCTCGGCTCCGATCTCAAGAGCAGCTACTCGAGCTATATCTTCTCACGCGATCAATCGACCTACTCCGTATCGGTCGACAGCGACGAGCGGCTGAACAACGCCGATTCGCTCAAGATCGTCGGCAGTAAGGAGGGCGCGTCAGGCGCTGACCTCGCGTTCAAGACCTCCACCAACTACGGCTACGGGGACGGCTATTCCACCGCGGCTCCCGTAGGCGATGACAAAACCTATTACCTGCACTTCTACGCCAAGGCGAATGTTGACGACGCGAAGATGTATTTCCGCTGGGGCTTCTCGAGCGAGTTTGAGTCCGTCACGCTAACAAAGAGATGGCAGTCCTATTCCGTCGCACTGCCCAAGACGCCGTATTACGGCGCCGCGCTCCATCCGTACTTTGACAAGACGGGCACCTACTACATCAACTCGCTCGCGCTGGGCGACATCCCGTGGACGAGCAACGTGACCCCCGAGAGCGGCTACAAGGCGGCGCCGGATCAGCTGATCCCCTTCGGTGAAACGCCCGATTCTCTCCCCACCCCCAAGCGCGAGGGCTACACCTTCACGGGCTGGTACACCGCGGCAGAGGGCGGCAGCGAGGTCACACGCAACACGCCGATCGACGCAAGCGTTCTCAGGCTCTACGCCCACTGGCACAAGGATCTCTCTACCAGTCCCGTCAAGACCGTCAAATCGGGCGGCCATGTCTATGCGCTGTATGACAATCAGCTCGGCTGGGAGGACGCGGCGTACTTCTGCGAGATGCAGGGCGGTCATCTGGTCACGATCGGCTCCGAGCAGGAGAACGACGCCGTCTACAGCATGATCAACGACAGGCAGGGCTACTGCTGGATCGGGCTGCGATGCGTTACCCCTCCCTCAGGCTGGAAATGGGTCGATAACGCAAGCTACAGCGACTACAACCGCTGGTACAACCCCACCTACGGCACCACCGACACGGGCGAATACTACGCGATGATCTACCCGATGAACTACGGCACCGCGCCCTATGAGGGCACGTGGGATAAATGCACGGGAAGCAGCTACTACTGCTCCTACTACGGCTACTACAACTCCTTCTTCGTATGCGAATTTGACGATCCCGCCTTCATCGGCGATACCAACGGCAACGGTGAGATCGAAGCGCTTGACGCGACAATGATCCAGCGTTATCTCTCGGGAATCAAAATCGATGAATACACCGATACATGGATGCGCGGCGACGTCAACGACGACGGCGACATCAACGTCATCGACGCGACCTACATCCTGCGCCATCTGGCAGGGATGGAGACGCCGTATGAGGTCGGTGAATGGAAAGCAAAATAAAGATAAGCGGACGTCAAAACAGCGTCCGCTTTTTTTCTTTCTCCTATTGACACATCCTGCATACAGTGATAATATAATAGCAGTGGGTTGTGACCCGCTAACTGAATAATCTTCGGGGTAGGGTGAAATTCCCAACCGGCAGTACAGTCTGCGAGCGCTGTCAAAGGCGCATGATACGGTGCAATTCCGTAACCGACGGTAACATACGCGGTATGAAGTCCGGATGTGAGAAGATATGATTGCGCAAGCTGCTCCGTGGGTACCCGAACCTGCGGAGTTTTTGTTTTCGCAAAAACCAAATCATGTCTTGTGCTTCTGCACAAAGGAGAAATGATGACAAACACAAAAAGTAACGATCGGCTCAAGGCACTGCTCGCGATGGCGATGCTCACGGCGCTGGCTGTGGCGGCGGACATTTTTCTGCGGATCCCGGGTATCGGCGGCTTCCTCACCTATGAGCCCAAGGACGTGATCCTGACCATCGGCGCGTACATCTTCGGCCCGATCGCGGGGTTGGTCATGTCGCTGATCGTCTGCCTGATCGAGATGGTCACGATCAGCACTACGGGCTTCATCGGGCTGTTGATGAACTTCCTCGCGTCGGGCGTATTCGTCGGCGTGAGCGCCGTGATCTATTGGCGCAAAAAGACCATGTCGCGCGCGATATTGGGACTGGTGATGGGCTCGCTGTCCATGCTGGTGATCATGCTGCTGTGGAACTACATCATGACGCCGATCTTCATGGGCGTGCCGCGGGAAGCGGTGCTCGGAATGTTCCTTCCGCTGCTGATCCCGTTCAACCTGCTCAAGGCAGGGCTCAACTCCGCGCTGATCCTCTTCCTCTACAAGGCGGTAGTCACCGCGCTGAGAAAGTCGCACCTGATCCCCGAGCGGGAGAGCAACGACGGCGCAAAAAAGCGCTCGAACACCATCCTCACCGTCAGCATCTCCGCCGTACTGGTCATCACGCTGGTGCTGGTCATGCTGATCTTCGCAGGTAAGCTGTAAAACAATCAAAAAATCAAGGCTGTCGCTCAACAACGCGACAGCCTTTTTCGTTATTCTATTCAGTTGGTTACTGTTTCTCCGATCGGATAAGGAACCGTCATCTGCACCATGTATTTCTGGATCATGGCAACGTCTGAAGCGTTGAGCAAACCGTTGCGGTCAACATCGCCCCTGAGCAGCTCCTGCTCGCTGAACGGCGTTTCGATCATAGCCAAAGCGCGCATCAAATAGGTCACGTCGAAGGAATTGACCTTACCGTTGCCATCCACATCACCCAGCACGTAGGAGACAGCCTCCGTAGGGATGGGCGCCTCGGTCGGCGCTTCCGTGGGAACGGGAGGTTCTGTGGGCGCTTCCGTGGGGATGGGAGCCTCAGTAGGCGCCTCTGTGGGGACGGGAGGTTCTGTGGGCGCTTCCGTGGGGATTGGAGGCTCTGTGGGCGGTTCGGTCGGGCGCACATAGGTCGATTTGATATCAAAATCAGAGAAATCGAGCATGCCCCAGCCGTAGGTATCGTCACGACCCTTATCGCCAATATCGACCGCATGCTGCTTGAAGATCTTATAGATCTCCTCCTGATTCAGGCTCTTGTCCCATGTTTTCAGGAGTGCGGCAGCCGCCGCGGCGTGCGGTGCGGCAAAAGAGGTACCGCTGTCAATAAACGCGGAGGTCAAGCCGCTTTTGTGCGGCATAAGGATGTTCATTCCCGGCAGAGCGAAGTCGATCACCGAGCCGTAGTTCGCCAAAAGACCGAGGGTGTTATTTTTGTTGACGGAGGTAACCGTGATCACGTTGTCCTTGTTGGCAGGATAGCGCAGCGACGCGTCGCAGTCCTGGTTGCCCGCCGCAACGATCACCACCACACCGCGGGATACCGCCTCGGCAATGGCGTCATCCAGCGAGTGATAAGTATGGTTTTTATCATCACCGCTCAGGCTCAGATTGATGACGTCTGCGCCGTGATCGAGCGCGTAATAAATCGCTCTGGCGGAATCCGACATTTTGCCGTCGCCTTTTTCATCCATGACCTTAAGGGGCATGACCTTGACGTTAGAGGATGTGCCGTCGGCGATCACGCCGCACACCTCGGTTCCGTGATACTGCGCGTCGCTGTAATCGCTGGTATTATTGATGAAATTGTAGCCGTCGATATAGCGACCCTTAAGGTATCGGTTAGCTGTATTCAGTCCTGTATCCAGAACGGCAACAATGACCTCGGGCAGTTTTTTTCCGCTTTTCTCGAGCTTTTCCTGAAGAACGTCTAGCCCCATCGCCTTGACGCCCCAGCTCATGTAGCCGAGCCTGTAGTTATTCAGCGCCCCTGTATCGGACAGATCGTCGATCGTGGCGGAAGAAGCGCCGATCGAGCCGACCGTCAGAGCCATTGTGAGTGCCATCAGCAGGGACAGCATGCGTAATACGGTTTTTTTCATTTTCATTCACCTCATTAAAAATCTTTCATATGCAAGGAAATCCTTTTTCGTCGCATAAGCTGCTTTATTGCGTCTAACTAAATAAGAGCCCGCTCTCGGATCAATCCGAGATATCGTTATCGGCATTGACGACAAAATGATAGTTGGGATGCTGTTCGCTCAGCTTCCTGACGATCCGATCGATCAGCGCCTGTCTGTCGTCCGCGTCAAAGCTGACAACCAGATCGAATACCGCGGTCGAGGTTTTCTTGTCGAGGATGAAGCCGTGGATCTGCAGGATGTTCTCGTCCGCCATCACCTCGTCATGCACCTGATGGAACAGGGTATCGGTCTCGGGATCGCTCAGATCGACCGAGTAGATCGAGATACCCGTCAGCGCAACGCCGTGCTTCTGATAGATTTCGGCGGTCATGCGGCGCTCCAGCGCGTCCAGCTCGGGAGCCGTGAAGGTATGATCCACCTCGATATGCACGGAGCCGATCAGCTGATCGGGACCGTAGCT
>DNIP01000137.1:13556-21206 GCA_003499325.1 Oscillospiraceae bacterium | reverse complement strand
GTTTAATGGATACTTAGTATAAAAATGTCCGCAGCTCTGAAAAAAGCTGCGGACAACTTTGTAGGGCGGAGGGCTTGCTCCCGCCTTATTTCTGTTTGTATTTGCCGAACGACATTTTTTATCCGATTCTATGAACGTCCTCAAACACACAGATCAGATTATTGCTGATCTGTCTGTCCTCGTGCAGACTGCCGAAATACCACTTTTTATACCGCGTGTTGTGCATGACCGTGTCGAGGAAGATGTTGAGATCATTGATAGAAGCGTTGCGGTTGATCATCCTTTTGACGGACGCGGGTGCTTCATGGGTGATGATGATGTCCACCATGTGGCGCTGTTCCTCAATATTGACGACGGCATATTCCAGCTCTTCATCCGTCGGGAGTGAGGGAGAAGCTTCCGTTTCATCCGCCTCGGGAGGGAGACCTCCTCCCAGCGCGAAGATCGTATGATCTTCGATCAAATATAACTCACCGCGGTTCAGACAATAGATATTGTCGGCTATTTTACGCGCGGTACCCTCATGGAATTTGACCTCTTCAAATTCCTTCAGCCGTTCATAATTCTCATGCGCGCCTTCGACAAAGAGGATATCATACTTCTTTTTTGTGAGCTTTTTGAGATTCTTTATTTCTTCTTTAGAATTATTCCAGATAAATCCGAAGTCGCCCGTGATGATCAGGGTATCGCCCTTTTTAAGCTGTCCGAGTCGCCTTTCATTAAAAATCTCGATATCTCCGTGAGTATCTCCTGTAATGTATATCAAAATGAGCCCCCAAAAAAATTGTAAATTTATGAATTTTGCGATTGATATAATCCACTAAATAGTGTAAAATAAAACTGTATATGAGAAAATTTTGTTTCTTCAAAGTAATTATAACATATTATTAAGGGAAATGCTATGAATAAAAGAATTAAATTTTTAATATCGGCACTATTGATTTTTGCAATATTTGTCAGTAGCTTTATCATTCCCGTTTCATCCTATGAAACGGACGTCCAGACCTCAACCTCCGATCTATTGCTGGTGAATCTCGATACCGACACCATCGTCTTTTCTCAAAAGCCTGATACTAACTGGTATGCAGGCTCTCTTGCCAAGATGATGACGTTCCTGCTGGCTTTCGAGATGATCCCCGAGCCCGATAAGGTGAGCTTCAAGGTGGAGGACTCCTTCATCAAGGGGCTTCCGTATACCGACGGCTGTCTGGACGTCTTTGTCGGACAAACCCTGACGGCTCAGGATCTCATGGCGATCATGCTGCTCACCTCGGGCAGTGACGCCGCCTACGCGCTGGCAGATCTGTCAACGAACAACGACAGGGACGCGTTCATCGCCGCGATGAATGATCGTGTCGCGACCATGGGGATGAAGAGCACGGCATATGTCAGCCCCGGCTTCAATAACACCAGCGCCCAGCATACTACCTGCCGCGACGTCTCTATATTATATAAGGAAGTGCTCAAAAACGAGTTCTACAAGAGCGTGATGAAGAAAAAATCATATACCCCCTCGGCGCTGAATGACCCCGTGATCGCCGAGCCTTCGATCCTCGATCCCAACAGCCCGTATTACTTCCGCTATACGAATGACGCGATGTATTCGTATACCGAGGATACCTATGAGGAACTCGCTCTGACGACCACCTACCACGGTCAGACCTATCTATTTGTCGGCTTACTTGGACTGCACCAGAGTGAGCGCAATGTATTTGCGGACGCTCGTAAGCTGACGACATGGGCGTATCTGAATCTTTCCGACGTCAAGATCCTCAACACGGATGATGTTGTCTCCGATATCAGCGTAACGCCGGATTGGGGCTCTTATAAAACCGAGTTGTATCCCGATCATTCGGCGCTGAAAACCCTGCCTAATGATTACGATCAAGCGCTGCTCAAGCAGACGTTTGAGATTCCGAAATCCGTGAAAACACCGTTGCTCGCCGGGCAAAAGGTCGGCAGCATCAAGATCACCTACGGCGACGAGGAGATCGACTCCATCTCACTGTCCGTCAACTCGGACGAAGGTCTGGGTATGCTCTCCGATTTCGGCAGATTCAGTGATTATGTATTTCGCCGCCTGACCCCTCACCGCGAGGAGTCGGCAACCGAAGCGCCGACTGAGGTTCCTACTGCAATAGCTGAAGAACCGACCGCCGCGTCAGAAGCATCGGCTACGGAGGGTTAAGTATGAGAAGAGCCTTTCGATGGATCGCCGTCCTTTTGGTCTTGCTGATCCTTATGTCCTGTACCTGCACGGTCACGTCCGGAGCGCTCAGCTTTGAATGTGATGTGGAGCAGTATTCCGATTCACTGTTGATGGTCAATCTGGATACGGGCATGGAGGTTTTTGCCAAGGAAGCGGATACAAAGCGCTACCCCTCCTCACTGACTAAGATCATGACCTATATCATCGCGGCGGAGCACTTTGATGACTTTAATACACAGATCCCGATCAAGCAGACCTGTATTGACAGCGTACTCAATCAGGGAATGTCCTGTACCGGCGTCGACTGGTATGTCGGCGATTCATTGACGGTAGAGAACCTGCTCTACGCGTTGATGCTCCCTACCGGTGATGACGCCGCGATGGTGCTGGCGGATTATATCAGCGAGGGCAATATACAGGTGTTTGTCGATAAAATGAATGCCAAAGCCGAGGAGCTCGGATGTAAGGATACGCATTTTACCAATCCGTTCGGTACGCACGATGAAGATCACTACACCACGGCGCGCGATTTGTATACCATCACCAAGCATGCGATGGGCTTACCGCTGTTCTCCAAGATCTGCAATACGACTACATATTACGCCAAAGAGAATGACGATGTGCCGTTTATCACGAGTAACTGGCTGATTGATTCGGCTCGCGGCGGTGATTATTACTATGTATACGCGACAGGCGTCAAGAATGCGACCTCCCCTCAAGCGGGGCGCTGTCTGATTTCTACCGCGGTTTACGACGGCTACTCGTATATGTGCATCGGACTGCATGCTCCGTATGACGAGAGCAAGGAGGAGAACGAGCAGTACTGTATGCTGGAAGCCGCCGATATGTTCCGCTGGGCGTTTTTGAATCTTTCCTTTTTCACGCCCGTTACCAAGGATACGCCTGTTTGTGAACAAAAGGTCGATCACGCGTGGGATACCAAGAGCATCCTGCTCGTTCCGCAATCGGACTGTAATGTGATCCTGCCGCAGGGCTATTCCAAGGGTGACGTCCGTATTTCGCCCGACAGCACCGACGCGGTCAGCGCCCCGATCAAAAAGGGCGATATTATCACGACAGCCACCGTCTATTATAAGAACGAGCCTTTCACACAGATCAATCTTGTGGCGAATGAGGATATCGGCGTCAGCCCGATCCTGTACACGACCGACGCGATTCGAGGCGTGCTGACCTCTCCGTGGTTTTTGATCGCGGTCGGACTGGTCGTCATCCTGTTTATTATCTACGTTTCCGTTTCATCCTCCTACGCGAAAAAGCGCAAACGCGATAAAACTACCAAGACAAGAAAGTAAGATATTACAAAACCGGCGCGATTAATGCGTCGGTTTTTTTGTAGGTAATCATTTATTTTATCTATTGAAAATCAGATAATGATGTGTTAAAATTATTATGAAGTAATGCGAAATTTCGATTGTCGTACTCGTTGATCGTCATATGATGACGGACTACGGCGTTGTTGCTTCGCAAATACTGTCACCGTTGCATGTCAATGATTTGCACGGCGGCAAGAAGGAGAAATGTTATATGAAAAACAAATGGACGACTAAGTTTTTCGCAGTGGTTCTGAGTGTCATGCTGCTCGTATCGAGCCTGCCTGTCACAACCGCCTTTGCGGAAGACGTGTCTGAGCCCGTCGCTATGACCGCGGGTGATGTGATCGCGGATTTTGCTCCGGCAGAGACCGAATGCACCTCATCCGACCCCTCTGTAGCGTGGGTGGATCAGTCCGGCGCACTGAATGCGCTCAAAGCCGGTACGGCGACCGTCACGGTACCCTCTGAGGAAGGCGCCGCCGAGTATACCGTTACCGTTGAGGGGTATTCTGACGGCACACCCGTAATGGGTAATCTGAAGATTTTGGCTCGTTATAACGACAATATGCAGTTCTATGACGGCCATGTTTATCTGCTCTTTACCTCTTATCAGGACGGCGTTACGATCAACGTTCCCGATCTGTACGCGGGATATGAGATCAGCGATACCTATTACAAGGATATCAATGAGGATATCGCTAACGGCTCCAACCACACCGGTAAGGATGCGGACAAGTATTTTACCTTTAATAAGGATATGAAGTCCGTGACGCTGGATCGCGGCGAGATCGTCACGATCGGTATGTACCGTGATTTCGACCTTTCCGTTCCTCAGGCGGCGCTGGGTTCTATCAAGAACAGCTCCCTGTGGACTGAGTTGGTCAAGAGCGGTAAATCCGGCATCATCGAAACCATCTTCCGTATGCTCGATACCGGCGAGATGAAATTCGATATCGCGCTTGAAAAGATCAAGGCAGTACTCGATGAAGCGGGTATGGATTACACCCAGCTGCTCGACGGCGTAGTGGACGGCGGCGTTTGCTTCAACCGTGAGCTGTATAACCAGAAGCTCGAGTGGGATCAGTATGAGAATGTTGCCTATGAGATGGATATCACCGAGAAGCAGCTGAACGTCATGCAGATGTACCTCGGCGGCAACCTCAACAAGTTCTCTATCTTAAAGAACAGCTGTGCGACCGTAGCGCTCAGAGCATGGAATGCGGCTGTCGGCACCACCGACGGTGAGCCGAATGCATATTATCTGGAATCGACAGGCGAGGGCATCTTTGCGCTCGTTGACGCGCCCAAGACCGTGCGTGACGGTATCGTTAACAGATTGCCCGGCTACTATCTGAACAACGCTGAGGGCGTTGCGGAGCCTGACGCAGGCTTCCAGGACGACACCGGCTGGGTCTATGTCAGCGCGCCTGAGAAGGTTAGCCCCGTAGCATATCACTTTGCTGACGGCAAATTCTCTTTCGACGGGAACAAGACAAAGATGGCCGATCTGATCAACGCCGCAAAAGGCGATCAGAAAGTCTACTATAACAAAGATGAGCAGGCGATCGACGTTACCGTGAATTGGTCTGCGGAAGATGATGTTGACGGAAAAACCACGATCAACAGCATTGATTTTGACGTCAACGGTACCAAGCTCACTCTCGGCGCGGATCACGCTCCCGAGGACGGCATTTGGTTCACGACTCAGGTGACTGATCCTGTCGAGGGTCAGGATTACTATGTAGTTGACGCCAACGGTAAAGCGCTCGCGAGCGAATATGCCGACGGCACCCTGAGCTTCCACGCACCCACTCTGCCCGTAACCTTCAAGATCGTCGGCAGCAGCGAGGGCGCGCAGAATCTGCTCAAGACCGTGATCAAAGGCGCTGACAGCTCGATCGAGACCTTCGTGTACACCTTGGAGGATAAACAAAGACGGAAATTAGCTTCTCTCGATGAGGTTGAAAAGGGCGCCAAGGTTTATATAGAGACCAGATTCGATGATGATGATCATCTTTTGAGTGATATCACCGTCAACGGCGAGTCGATCTTTAACGATGCTCATTATGATGATCAGGAGCTTGCTTACTTCTTCATCATGCCCGCAAAATACACGGTTCTCAACATTTCTCTTGCTACCGCTGAGTATGAAGAGATAGCAAAGTCTATTTATCAGATGGCAGTCGGTGAATCCGTTGATGTGACCCAATTCATCAAGCTGATGGTCGGCGGCGTCGAAGCTCCTGCCGATCAGATCGAATCCAACTTTTGGACAACGAAGGGCTGTCTTGAAAAGAACGGCAATGTATATACCGCTGTTAAGGAAGGCTCTGAATTGGTCAGAGTAAGCGCGGTCGGTAACGAAAGGGTCGGTTCGGTGTTTGCGATCCAGGTATTCGCCGACAGAGATGATATGGTCAAAATCACCTATGATGAAGAGTCAGAGGCGAATCCGACGATCTTATTCAGATACGACGAAAGATGGAGATATACTTCCTTCTCCGACTACCTGGTACCGAAGGGCTCTGAGGTTCAGGTTACAACAGATGTTCCCGAAGGCAAGGCGATTCTCACAATGTCTGCCAACGACAGCACCATCTGGCCTAATGAGTCCTTCCACGTTAATGAGGATACGAATATCGATATCAAGCTGGCTGACGCCGCTATCGAGAATATGCCCAAGGAGATCAAGCTGAGCAAAAAGGGCGATACCTATCAGCTCAATGCAAAGTCTGAGTACACCGGCGTTTATAAGCTCGTGCCCATGTACGACAGCAACATCGAGTACTCTTCCTCCGATGATATTCTCTCGGTCGATCAAAACGGCTTGATTACCGTTGTGGGTGAGGTTCCCGAGGATGGCGCTGTCGCTTATATCATGGCACGTGACGTCTCCTCCGCTACAAATACCTCCGCAAATACAAGAGTCGTGATCGGCGATTATAAGGGCGACAAGGTCGTCGGCAGATTGACGATCCATGCGCGCCGCATTGCTCAGAGCGAGCTGATGGCGCATGCCAGCGTTACCTTTACCACCTATGAGGATCTGGATCTCGACGCCAGCTACTATGAGTATTACAGACCGAACGACAAATATAACGATCTGATGCTCGATTATGAAGAGAATCCCGACAAATACCCCTCCGATCCCGCACTTTACAATATGGATGAACTCGGTCTTGAGTACCGCACTTCCTATTTTGACGTTACGAAAAACGGCGCGTATTCCGATCCTGCTCCTATTTCTCTTGTTGCGGGTGAAACCATTACCGTATCCAACTACGGTTTTGACTCGACGAACATGACCGCCGTTTGCAAAGCACTCAAGGACAGCACGCTCTACAAGAACAGCAAGGAATGTCAGGCGCTGGTCTACGAGATGGAACAATATATCAACAGCGGCGAGGATTATGACGGCTCGACTACCTTTGACGCTTTGGCGGCGACGCTGATGCAGATCTATCAGATCAGCAGACAGACCGGTCTCAATCCGGCTGACGGCGCCTCCGAGGGCGGTCTGTGTATCGACCGTGAGCTGTATAACCAGTTCAGAAGAAACGATACACAGTTCCCGAATAACTACTACACCGTAGAGATCACTGCCGATGAGCTCGCCGCATTGAAGGCGTATCTTGCAAATCCCAATAACAATCATTATTCCTTTATGGCTAAGAACTGCTCGACCGGTTCTGTCGATATGTGGAACGCTGTTTTGTCTGATAAGCCTGAGCTCCAGCTCAAGGGCAACATGACCGGCGTCGCGACCGATCCCCAATCTTTGTATTTCGACATCGGCTCGTTGACCGAAAAAGACCTCACCGAGGATCTTCCCGGTCACGGCGGCTCCGATTTCTATCCGCGTTCCGTCCGCTACAGCGAGGCTGTTAAGGACGTGATCGACAAGATCAATGCCATCGGTACCGTGGAGCTTACTCCCGAATCCAAGGCGAAGATCGACGCGGCTCGTGATGCGTTTGATCATCTGAACGAAGTGCAGCAGGAGCGCGTATGGAACGTCGACAAGCTGATCGCTGCGGAAGAGGCGTACCACGAGCTTGAGATCGCCGCTGACAAGGCCGCTTATGAAGCCTATCAGAAAGAGCTGGT
>DNIP01000137.1:0-13381 GCA_003499325.1 Oscillospiraceae bacterium | reverse complement strand
GATGACAACAAAGCCGCTCTGGATACCATCTTCACGCTTTATCTCGCCGCACTCGATGAGCTGCGTTACAGAGATAATCCGTATCTCGGCGACGTTGATCTGGATCGCAAGGTCACTATCGCAGACGCGACCTATATCCTGAGAGATTCCTCCCAGATGCTGACCCCGCTCACTCTTGATTATTCCGTTGCGGATACCAATGAGGACGGCATGGTCAATGTGCTGGACGTTACCGAAATCCAGAGATGGTTAGCCAATATGCCGGCAAACGAAAATATCGGAAAGCCTTTACATTAAGGCACTCGCTCCACCGCTTCGGCGGTGGAGCTTTTTTTGCCGATTTGCTGATAGTTTAAATGATTATTTACAAAACCTTAACTTGACAGTACCCGCTCCTTCATATACAATATATGGTAGCAAAATTGTGCGCTTTATCGCGTCATTATCGCTTTTGCGGTGATAACTGCGGATAGATCGCGGTCTGATGGTTCGGCAAATGACGCTGTTTTGATTCGATCAGACTGATATTAAGGAGTATGATTATGAGATCCAAACTATCCTGGATTCCTTTTGTTCCGCTGTTTTTGGCGGCAGGATTTTTTAAAATGGCTCAGGAGCTGCTGCCTCAGGGCAGTGTGTTCGGGCTGACCGCGCTACAGATGGAATATTGCTATATCGGCGCCGCCGTACTGATTCTTCTGTTCGCTCTGCTGTTTGTTGCGGTGGATAAGAAGATATCGCCGTATTATGTGCCGCATAAGAATGTTCCCGCAGGACTGATCGGCCTTTTACTGTCGGTGCTGTTGGCGGCTGACGGCGGCTTGACTGCTTTTCAGATGTTCAACTCGGGCACGATCTCTGTCGTTCAATTCCTCGGCGCCGTGTTGGCGCTTCTGTCTGCTGTTGTATTTGTCGTTTTCAGTCTGAATCATATCTTCCGTCGCAAAGAGGGCAAGAATCTCTCCCTGCTTAATGCGGTTCCCGCCGTATTCTGCGGTGTTCGGATGATTCTCGTATTCATTCAGTTTACGACGATCTCCATCAAGCTCGCGGATGTCAGCGCGTTGATCTGCTACGTTTTCGCTACTCTGTTCTTCTATCATTACGCTGTTGTCCTGTCGCTGATCAAGAACAAGAGCTCGCTTAAATCCTGCTTTGTGTTCGGATTACCGGCAGTCGCGATGATGATTCCTTACGGCGTCTATCATCTGTGGTTCCGCTTTGATTCCCTTACGATCCTCAACAACGCTCAACCGCTCGAGATGCTGCTGTTCGGTCTTTATATCCTTTCGATCCTGATCGAGATCACCGCATTCGCAAAGGATAAGGAGCATGTGACAGTCATCGATAAGGTTGAGGAACTCGCTTCCGATCCCGCCGATGAAAAGGTCGATGGCTTTATCGCCAGTAATATATCGGAGGATCAGAACGACAGCCAAGAGAACACTGAGTACCGTGAAAGCAGCGATACCGAGGGCTATCTGTATCAGGATACGCATAACAGCCATGATAAGCCTGCGGATCCGTTACAGGAGTATGATCACCTGAATCCCGATACCGAAGGTTATCTGACAGAGATTCAGGAGGAATCCGACGAAACCGATGACAGACCCAAGGATTACGAATCCAGATTGGATGACATCGACAAATTGATTCTGGATATCTCCAGAAAATCCGAATAATCGATATTTGATATAAGGAGGATGATAGCATGAAAAAGCTGTGTTGTTTCATCATGGTCTGTGTTTTGCTGTGCTCTTCCTTTTTTATTATCCCGACTTCGGCAGCGCATGAGGATTTTGACGTACAGTCGGGCGTGCTGATCAAGTACAACGGCAGTGACGCCAACGTAACGATCCCCGCGCATATCACCGCGATCGGGGATTCCGCCTTTGCCGGGAATACCAAGGTGCAGAGCGTCAAGCTCAATGACGCAGTCCGCGTGATAGGGGACAGGGCGTTCTATGGCTGTTCCTCACTGAGTAGCGTTACTTCGGGCGACAAGATCTCCGAGGTCGGCGATCTCGCCTTTTATGATACGCCGTATCTCGATAACTCGTCTGACAAGTATGTGATGCTCGGCAGTGTGCTGTTGTGGTACAACGGTAACTCTGAGAGCGTGACGATCCCGACGCGCTGTACTTCTGTCGCGTCCTATGCGTTTGCGCGCTGTGAGTACCTCAAATCATTCACCGCGTATGAGGGGCTTTTGAGCATCGGAACGGGCGCGTTCTATGGCTGTACGAAGCTCAGCAGCGTAAACCTTCCCGCGTCACTCAGCGCAGTCGGCGCTTATGCCTTTGACGGCACACCGTATCTGAGTAAGGCGGGCGATTTTGCCGTAGCAGGCGACGGCGTTCTGCTCCGCTATCAGGGAACGGATATCGATGTGACGGTGCCCGATACCGTTAAGCGGATCGCGCCCCATGCCTTTGTCAGCTCCAAAACTAAGTCCGTCGCCATCCCCGAGACGGTCTATTCGATCGACCATTACGCTTTTGCCGATTGCATAGGACTGGAGAGTATCGACTATCCCGAGGGCCTTGTGACCATCGGTGACGGCGCATTCAGAGGATGCAAGAGCCTGACGGAGTTCAAGGCGCCTTCTACCTTATCCTATATCGGTCAGTATGCCTTTAACGGCGCTTCCGCGATCAACAACGCCATGCTCCACGGCGATCATCTGACCGTTTCCTATCACGCGTTCAAGAGCTGTACCTCGCTGAATTATGTGCTGATGACAAGCGGCGTAACACAGCTGAATGACAACGCGTTCGACGGCTGTACCGCCTTGGAGGGCATCGCGATAGCGCCCGAGACGAAGGATATCAGTCCGTCAGCGCTCAGCGGATGCACCAAGGCAGTGGTATGCTGTAATGATGACGCGGCGGCTAAGAGCGCCTTGTCCGATCACACTGTCAATACCTTGATGGGTGATGTTGACAGCAGCAGTGAGCTCGATCTGCTCGACGCCTCCACGATCCAGTATTACATCGCGCATCTGGTAGAGCTTAACGGCACACAGACCGCTTCGGCGGACGTCAATTTTGACGGTGATATAAATATTCTGGACGCCTATATCTGCCAGCTGAAAATCGTTCACCTTTTATAATTTCTCACAATTAACCATTGACAGCCGCCGATTTAGGTGATATATTATTCTTTGAATTCAATATGTGAATAGGGGACAATGTCCGCTGTTTTCGCGTTACAGAGAGCCGTCGGTCGGTGCAAGACGGCACGCGCATAGCGGAATACCACCCCTCATATCATTCGATATGTCTCGCTCAGGAAATGGAGCGACGTAAGCCGCGTTAAGGCAAGAATGAGGATAGGATCATCATGAAATGATCCATATCGAATCAGGTGGAACCGCGTGAATACGCCCTGTTATTTCTTCGGAAATAGCAGGGCTTTTTTACTCCCTTTCCTAAGGGAGGTGTCATCGGATGATGATCCGATGACGGAGGGTTGCTGTAGTTGAAGCATGGTTACCCTTATTTATAGAAAAGGAGAGGATCAATATGATCAATGTAGAGTTAAAAGGCGGAGTCGTTCAGCAGTTTGAAGAGAACATTACTCCCGCTCAGATCGCCAAGTCCATATCTATGGGACTGTATAAAAACGTATGCGCCGCGCTGGTCGACGGCAAGGTATGCGACCTTCGAACCGAGCTTAGTTCGGATTGCAAGGTTGAGCTGCTGACCTTCGATAACGACGAGGGTAAGCAGGCGTTCTGGCATACGACCTCTCATATCCTCGCGCAGGCGGTCAAGCGCCTCTATCCCGAGGCGAAGCTCGCTATCGGTCCGTCCATCGACGAGGGCTTCTATTATGATTTTGACGTTGAAAAGCCCTTTGATAACGAGGATCTCGCTAAAATCGAGGCGGAGATGAAGAAGATCGTCAAGTCCGGCATCGAGATCTCCCGCTTTGAGAAAGCGCCGCAGGACGCCCTTGATTTCCTCAACGAGATCGGAGAGCCCTATAAGGTTGAGCTCGCATCCGAGCACGCGGATAAGGGCGAGCCAATCAGCTTCTATAAACAGGCGGAATTCGTCGATCTGTGCGCGGGACCTCACCTGATGTCCGTAGCGCCCGTCAAGGCGTTCAAGCTCACCAACTGCACCGGCGCATACTGGCGCGGTGATTCCAAAAACCAGCAGTTATGCCGCGTCTACGGTATCTCCTTCCCGAAGGCTTCCATGCTCGAGGAGTACATCACTCGCAGAGAAGAGGCGTTGAAGCGCGACCACAACAAGCTCGGCAGAGAGCTCGAGCTGTTCACCACCGTTGATTATATCGGTCAGGGTCTGCCGATCATGCTCCCCAAGGGCGCCCGCATTATTCAGCTGTTACAGCGCTGGATCGAGGATCTGGAGCAGAAGAACGGCTGGCAGCTCACCAAGACCCCGTTTATGGCAAAATCCGATCTGTACAAGATCAGCGGTCACTGGGATCATTATCAGGATGGTATGTTCATCCTCGGTGATCCCGATAACGATGATGAAGTCTACGCGCTGCGTCCGATGACCTGTCCGTTCCAGTATCAGGTGTTCCTCAACCGCGGCAGAAGCTACCGCGACCTGCCCATGCGTCTGAACGAGACCTCGACCCTGTTCCGTAATGAGGCAAGCGGCGAGATGCACGGCTTGATCCGTGTCCGTCAGTTCACGATCAGCGAGGGCCACTTGATGTGTACGCCCGAGCAGCTCGAGGGCGAGTTCGAGCACTGCCTGAATCTTGCCATCTATTGTTTAAAGACCTTGGGTCTGTATGAGGACGTTTCTTACCGCTTCTCCCAGTGGGATCCCAACGACCGTGAGAAGTACATCGGCACCGAGGAGGAGTGGAACAACGTCCAGGGTATGATGAGCAAGATCCTTGGCGACCTCGGTATCAACTACAAGATCGGTATCGGCGAGGCGGCGTTCTACGGCCCCAAGCTCGATATCCAGATCAAGAATGTATTCGGTAAGGAAGATACCCTGATCACCATTCAGATCGACCCGATGATCGCCGAAAAGTTCGGTATGGAATATGTGGATCGCGACGGTGTGAAAAAGCACCCGTTCATCATCCATCGTACCTCCATCGGCTGTTATGAGCGTACCCTCGCCCTGCTGATCGAGAAGTACGCAGGCGCGTTCCCGCTGTGGCTCGCACCCGTACAGGTCAAGCTGCTGCCCATCGCCGACCGCCATCATGACCGTGTCTATGAGATCGCGAAGGAGCTCGAAGATATGGGTATGCGCGTTGAGGTCGATGACCGCAATGAGAAGATCGGCTACAAGATCCGTGAGGCGCAGGTGCAGAAGATCCCGTACATGGTCATCATCGGCGACAAGGATATTGAGAACAACACCGTATCCATCCGTCACCGCAAGGATGGCGATCTCGGATCTATGTCCCTCGAGGCGTTCAAGGATATGATGCGCGAAGAGATCGACACGAAAGCAATTGAATAATGAGGTTTTGTCCACTCACAGGCGCAAGTCTGTGAGTGGGTACCATTGTTATACAGAGGCATAAAGAATTGAGAAAGAACCAACGGAACTTTAAGCTCGGAAAAGTGAATCGCGGCGTTCTGGAGGAACAGCAGACGCGGGAGGAGAACAAGGTACAAAATCAGCGTGCCTTGCTCTATATCCTTCCGTTGGTCATGCTCGCCGTTTTGATCGTCGGCATCTTTTTCGGGTACAAGTTTTATGTGAATTCCCTCAACGAAACCAGCCCGATCTCACCCTCGGAATTCATTGAGGATGATACCCATTCCTCTAATCCGATGTTTCTAAGGACGGTGAGCGCCGCTTCTCCGATCAACGAGAGCTTTGTGCCCGAGACGGTCGAGTGCTGCGGAATTCAGATCGCGCCCGACGCGGCTGACGGTCTGAACAATATGGTTGCCGACGCTAAGAACGCGGGCTTTGACCTGATGGTAGTGGAGGGCTATGTGTCCTATGAGGATCAGGCAAAGCGCTACAAGGAAGAGGTCGAAAAATACCGCAAGGATTCCAAGGCGAGCCTCGTCATGGCGGAAGCGCACGTCAAAAAGGAGCTCCCGCCGGCAGGGGAGAGCGAACAGCAGACAGGTCTGCTCGTCTATCTGACCGTCAAGACCGACGGAAAGTTCGCCGATACGCCCGCCTACTCATGGTTGATTCATCATTGCGTCGATTACGGCTTTATCCTGCGTTATCCCAATAAGGAGAACGCGGGCGGCATCTCGTACTCTTCCCATTTGTTCCGCTACGTCGGCAAGACCTATGCCCATAATATGCGTGCGCTGGATATGAATTTTGACCGCTATATGGAATACCTTTCGGCACATTAAGCTGTCTTTTGTTTATCACGATAAAAAATTAGAAAAAACACTTGCTTTTTGAAGATTATTAGTGTATAATACTTATGTTAATTATGGCTACACGTTAATGGCTATGTGAAAGAGGTGAATGAAATGCAGGAAAAGATCCATCCTAATTATGGCCAGACTACCATTACTTGCGCTTGCGGTAATGTGATCGAGACCGGCTCTACCAAGAAGGATATCCGTGTTGAAATTTGCTCCAAGTGCCATCCGTTCTTTACCGGTAAACAGAAGCTTGTTGATACAGGCGGCCGTGTTGACCGTTTCAAGAAGCGCTTCGGTATGGAGAAATAATGAAAATGAGTTGAAGGCGGTACATCAGTACCGCCTTACTTAGTCTTTGCAACCGTTAGAGCAGGATTTCCTATGACTTGTAGCTGATAGGATAATCGAACACTCACAATACGGACGATCAAATCTCGTCCCCGCATGATACTTATGAACACATATAAAACCGTCAAAGCGTTCGCCTGTGATGAACTGGTCGAAAAGCGCTCGCGCTTTATCGGCTATTGCAAGCCTGTTTCAACGCAGGACGAGGCGATCGCCTTTATCAATGAGATCAAAACCAAACACTGGGACGCGCGGCATAATGTCTATGCTTATGTCATCAAGGATGAGGGCGTATCCCGCTACAGCGACGATAATGAGCCGCAGGGAACCGCGGGTATCCCTGTGCTTGATTCGATCCGTAAGCGCGATATCACCGACTGCGTCATTGTTGTGACGCGCTATTTCGGCGGCATACTCCTCGGTGCGGGCGGCTTGGTGCGCGCGTATTCCGCCGCGGCAAAGCTCGCCATCGACGCGGCACAGGAGCGTGAGATGGAAATGTGCTCCGTGTGTGAGCTTCACTGTTCCTATACCTTATACGGAAAAATCCCTTCTCTTGTCGCGAGGTTCAGCGGCAGTATCGACGACTCGGATTTCACCGACGAGGTCACTGTCCGCTTTCATCTGCCCGAAGATGATCTTGTCGCTTTTAACAAGGCACTCAGTGAAGAATCCTCGGGAAAGGTCGCGGCAACAGAGATAAACAAAGATTTTTTTGACAAAGTTCAAAAATAAAAAGGGTATTTGCGGTTTTTTGCGTAATTAATAAATGTGACGTTTTTTCGGGGAAGCGCATTTGTTTGATGATGATTCCCTGATATTGTGAAAGATGCAGTTTTAGAAGTAAATGACAAATCGACACGTCGACGTCGGTGAAAGTGAGAGATTATGCCGCGTTTATCGGATGACTTTATCAGTGAAATTAAATATCGCAACGACCTCAGCGAGCTGGCGGCGTCCTATATGCAGCTCAAACGCCGCGGCAGGAATATGGTCGGATTATGCCCGTTCCACGGCGAAAAAACACCTTCCTTCAACATTTATACGGAAAACGGTTCGTTTTACTGCTTTGGATGCGGCGTAGGAGGCGACGTCATCACCTTTGTGATGAAGATCGAGAACCTCGATTATATGGAAGCGGTCAAGTTCCTTGCCGAGCGTGCGGGGATGTCCATGCCCGAGGATGATTATGACGACTCGGTGGGTAAGCTGCGCACCCGCATTTATGAAGCGAATCGCGAGGCGGCGCGTTTCTTTTACGCTAAGCTGATGTCGAAAGAGGGGAGCGCGGGGCTTGCGTATCTGCGTAACCGCGGACTCGCCGACAGAACGATCCGCCATTTCGGACTGGGCTTTGCGCCCGACGAGCGCTTTGCCTTAGGCAATCATCTGCGCTCACGCGGATTCACCGAGAACGAGATGATCGCGGCGAATCTGGTGTTCAAATCCCGCTCCGGCAATTCGGTGCTCGATCGCTTTTATAACCGTGTGATGTTCCCGATCATCGACGTGCGCGGCAACGTGATCGCCTTCGGCGGACGTATCATGACCGATCAAAAGCCTAAGTACCTCAATACCTCCGACACTTTGGTGTTCAACAAGAGCTATAACCTCTTTTCGCTGAATAACGCAAAGAACAGCAAGTCGGATTCGCTGATCCTCTGCGAGGGCTACATGGATGTTATCTCGCTGAATCAGGCGGGCTTTACCAATGCCGTCGCCACCCTCGGCACGGCGCTGACCGCCGATCAGGCGGCGCTGATGAAGCGCTATTGCAAGGAGGTTATCATCTGTTATGACGCCGATGAAGCGGGGCAGAAGGCGACCGCCAGAGCGATCGATATTCTGCGCAGAGCGGGATTGGTCGTCAAGGTGATCTCTATCCCCGACGGCAAGGATCCCGACGAGTTCATCCGCCGTCACGGCGACAAGGGGCATGCCGCTTTCCAAAATGTCTTGGATAACAGCGGTAACGATATGGAATATCGGATGCAAAAGCTCAAAGCCCGCTACGATATGAACAGCCCGCAGGACAAGCTCAATTATCTCAACGAGGGCGTCAAGCTGCTCTGTGAGCTGGACAATCCCATGGAGCGCGATATCTACGCCTCACGCCTAAGCGACGAGACCGATGTTTCCAAAGCCTCGATCCTAGAGCAGATCAAGCAGGGGATGCGCCGCAAGGAGCGCTATCGCCGCAAGAATGAGTTCTCTCAGCTCCAAAAGAATATCTCCGCAAGGGATGACAGGATCAATCCCCAGCATGCGGGCAACCTGCGCGCTGTATCCGCGGAGGAGAACCTGATCGCGTTTCTCGTGAACAACCCTGACAAGCTCGTTTATATCCATGAAAAGCTCCGACCTGAGGATTTTACGACGGATTTCAATCGGAATCTGTTTGAATATTTCTCTGTAAGAATTATAAAACATCAAGAGCCGATGACGGCGCTGTCGATGGATTTCACCAACGACGAGCAGGCTAAGATCGTGCGTATCGTGAATTCGGGCGCCGATATGCCGCGTACCCAACAGGCGCTGGATGAATATATCAATATCATTCTCGATGAAAAGGCAAAGCCGACCGAGAGTGATATCCGCAACAGTACACACGACGAGTTTACCAATCTGTTCTCTCGTCTGAAAGATAAACACGAATAACCGATTTTCGGTTGAAACAGCACGGAGCTTACGCTCCCTATTATGAATTGATTTGGAAAGGATGATACCCTATGTCCGCAGCAGCAGATAAGAAGAGCCTTTTAAAGGAATTGACCGATCTCGCCAAGACCAAGGGAAATATTACCAACAAGGATATCCTCGACGCGATCGGCGAGATGGATATCGACCCCGAGCAGCTTGAAAAGCTTTATGATTCTCTGGAGTCTGCCGGTATCGAGATTGTCGAGACCGACCTCGAAGAGGATCTCAATATTGACAATCTTAACATCACCGGCAACGCCAAGGACGACGATGATACTGGTGAGACCAATACTGTTGAATCGACTGACAATATCTCGATCGATGACCCTGTCAAGGTCTATCTCAAGGAGATCGGCCGCGTACCGCTGCTCACTCCCGAGGAAGAGGTCGAGCTCGCAATCAAGATCTCCGAGGGCGACGTCAACGCGAAGAAGCGCCTGTCAGAAGCCAATCTCCGATTGGTCGTCAGTATCGCGAAACGCTATCTCGGACGCGGTATGCACTTCCTCGATCTGATCCAGGAGGGCAACCTCGGTCTGATCAAGGCGGTCGAAAAGTTCGATTATACCAAGGGCTTCAAGTTTTCTACCTACGCGACATGGTGGATTCGTCAGGCAATCACCCGCGCGATCGCGGATCAGGCGCGTACCATCCGCATCCCCGTCCATATGGTCGAGACCATCAATAAGGTCAAGAAGGTCTCCTCTCAGCTGCTCCATCAGAACGGCAGAGAGCCCTCCGCCGACGAGATCGCCGAGGAGCTGAATATGCCTGTCGATAAGGTGCGCGAGATCATGCGTGTGGCGCAGGAGCCTGTTTCTCTCGAGACCCCGATCGGCGAGGAGGAGGACAGCCATCTGGGCGATTTTATCCCCGACGATGACGCGCCCGCGCCTGCCGACGCCGCCTCTCATACCATGCTCCGTGAACAGCTCATGGAGGTGCTCGATACCCTGACCCCCCGTGAGGAAAAGGTGCTCCGCCTGCGCTTTGGTCTCGAGGACGGCAGAAGCCGCACCCTCGAAGAGGTCGGTAAGGAATTCAACGTTACCCGTGAGCGTATCCGTCAGATCGAGGCAAAGGCGCTCAGAAAGCTCCGTCATCCGTCCCGCTCCAAAAAGCTCAAGGACTTCTTAGACTGAGCCTATGACGTATGAAGAATGCGGCGCGATCCTCGACGAGATCGCCGAGACCCTCCCTAAAGACCTGTACCGTGAATTAAACGGCGGTATTGTGCTGGAGGACGGCGTTCGTTACCACTGGTACGCGCAGAATAACGACCTATACATACTCGGCGTGTATGTCCGCGATAATCTGGGCAAGTCCATCAAGATCTATTACGGCAGTATCATCCGCGCTTATCGTAATAAAACGCTTGAGGAATACCGCGAGATCTTGCGAAGAATATTGGTGCATGAATTAAGGCACCATAATGAATATCTCGCCGGCGCAGACGATCTCGAGTATTACGATGATGAACAGATTAGCAAGTATCTTGCATCAAAGGGCTATACCATCAAATAACGTAGCGCTCCTGCTTGTCAGGAGCGTTTTCTATAATCGTCATTGCAAACTCTGTCAGGATTACGCCAATCTTAACCGATATGCTTATCACACTTTAAACTGCGTATAAATATTTATGCAATTAATATTTATTTCTATTTACATTTATGTTTTCGTATGTTAAAATAGTAAAGCAAGAAAAGTCACATCGGACAAAAAGGAGTTTGACTATGCCTGCAAAACCCAATGCTGAATTCACGAAAGATTTGTATAAAGCGATATTGACCCTCGAAACCGTAGAGGAATGCGAGGCGTTCTTTAAGGATCTGTGCACGATCCCCGAGCTGAAAGCGTTATCCCAGCGCTTTGCCGTAGCAATGATGCTGGACAAGAACATGGTCTACAACAAGATCGTCGAGGCGACAGGTGCGTCCACCGCCACCATCAGCCGCGTCAAACGTTCGCTTGATTATGAGAACGCGGGCGGTTACACCCTCGTCTTTGAGCGCTTAAAGGAAAAAGAATGAGCGGATATCGGTATTTCTCTCAGTTTTATGACAACCTGACCTTTAATGTGGATTACAAAAAACGCGCTGATTATATTCAGAGCGTTTTATCTTTATATAATCATGATTGGGGCTTGACGCTCGACCTCGCCTGCGGCACAGGCTCTTTGACATTGGAGCTGAAACGCAGGGGAGTGGATGTGTTCGGCGTCGACGGTTCTGCCGAGATGCTCAGCGTCGCGATGGATAAAGCGTATGATGCGGAGTTTCAGGTGCTGTTCTTGTGCCAGCAGATGGAGCGTCTCGATCTGTACGGCACCATCGACACCTGCGTCTGCACCTTAGACAGTCTGAATCACATTATCGATCAAGAGCAGCTGCAAACGGTTTTCGACCGTGTGGCGTTGTTCATGAATCCCGACGGCACCTTTGTGTTCGACGTCAACACTGTCTATAAGCATCAACACATTTTGGCGAACAATACCTTTGTCTATGACACGGACAGCGTGTTTTGTGTGTGGCAAAATTCTTTGAAAGAAAATAACATCATCAATATTGAGCTCGACCTCTTCGAGCGTGAAGGGGAGAGCTACTCTCGCAGCAGTGAACATTTCAGTGAGCGTGCATATGAGATCGATGAAATCAAACGGATGCTGACAAAATCGGGCTTTGAGGATATCAAGGCCTTTCACGATATGACGACAGACCCCCTACGCGATGACAGCGACCGCGCCGTATTCGCCGCACGGATCAAAGAAGCAATTAATAGGGAATGATCCAGTATTGCTGGGCGAAGGTTCACTCTCATCGACAATCCTACCTCGTTGAGTAATCGTAGGGGACGACGTTTACGACGTCCCGCAAACGCAACGTCGTAGAGGAAGTATGGGGCAAGAGCTTACTTTCGCCGAGTTGCTTATAGCGGGGTCTTGCTCCCGCCGAGATTAATATGTAGTTAGAAGGGAAAACCCATGGATAAAATCATCAGATGTATCACCACCGACGGAGCCGTGATGGTCTCCGCGATCGACTCCACCGATATCGCCTACAAGGCGAGCGTCATCCATCGCACAAGCCCCGTGGCGTCCGCCGCGCTCGGCAGATTGCTCTCCGCCGCGTCCATGATGGGCGCACAGCTCAAATCCTCCAAATCGACCTTGAACATTCGTTTTGAGGGCGACGGTGAGCTGGGAGCGTTCATGGCGGTCGCCGACAGCAACGGTAATGTCAAGGGCTTTGTCACCAATCCCAGTTGCCCGACTACCCATTATGAAAACGGCAAGCTGAATGTCGCGCAGGCAGTCGGCGCGGGTATCATCAGCGTGATGAAGGATTTCGGCGAGGGAGAGCCGTATATCGGAAAGATCCCGATCGTATCGGGTGAGATCGCAGAGGATATCACTAACTACTATGCGACCTCCGAGCAGATCCCGACCGTATGCGCGCTGGGTGTTTTGATCGACAAGGACAGCTCTCAGGTGCTCTTATCGGGCGGCTTACTGATCCAGCTTCTTCCCGGTGCCGATGACGATACGATCGATAAGATCGAAGCGAATGTCGGCAAGCTCGATTCCATTACCACCATGCTCGCCAAGGGACTCACCGCGCTCGACATGTGCAAGCAGGCGCTCGACGGCTTTGAGGTCGAGGTGCTCGATGAATTTGAGGTCAAGTATGTCTGCGGCTGTTCTAAGGAGAAGCTCCGCTCGCTGATTGCCTCCATGCCCAAGGAAGAGATTCAGGCGATGATCGACGAAAATCACGGCGCCGAGGCGAACTGCCGCTTCTGCAATAAACGATATATGTTTACTGAAAACGAGCTGGAAGAATTGTTGAAGAAAAAATAAGAAAATTTAGAAAAACCCCTTGACTTTTTCGTCCGAATATAGTATTATATATGAGTCGCAAACAAAGAGGCGAACGGTTTGGGAGCATAGCTCAGCTGGGAGAGCACCTGCCTTACAAGCAGGGG
>DNIP01000104.1 GCA_003499325.1 Oscillospiraceae bacterium | reverse complement strand
CGTGTTTCATGTGCGTTTATTATTAATAAGGAAAAAACGGCTTGAATTCTGCGTTTTCGGACTCGTCGAGAATCAGTTTTTGAATAACTTGGTAACAAAACTGTCATTATTATACACAAGAATTATTCTGATATCAAGTCTTTTGAGCGAAATATTGTTAAAATCACAACAGAATTTTATTTTTGTTCATAATTATGTACAGATCATACAAAAATTGTTCACAATTCGGCTGGTTACAGCCTGTAATCTTTATTTGCAAAAGAGAAAAAAGAACCATCGGGACAAGATTCGACAATTCTTGTCAGGAATAATAAACGGCTTTTTATGCGGAATTAGAAATAACTGTTACGCAATTGTTAACATTCTTTATATGAATTATGAATTGTATGGAAATGAAGCTGATTTTGGAATGGATATGAAGGCTTTTGAGCTGTAAATAGGAGAATAGAAAAGACCACCGAACAGATCGATGGTCTTGTGAAGGAATGATATAAAATTGTGACGTGTTTTGCGTGAGCCTTATCCGATGAACATTTGCGTCCAGTAGTTACCGCTTGCAATATATCCCATGCCGATCTCCCTGAAGCTCCCATTGAGGATGTTGGCGCGGTGACCGGGGGAATTCATCCAGCCGTTGACCACGCTTTGCGGATTGCGGTAGCCCATGGCGATATTCTCGCCCGCGGTGCGGTATTTGATCCCGAATTGCTTCATCATGTCAAACGGCGAACCGTAGGTGGGGGAATTGTGGCTGAAATAACCTTTGTCGTGCATATCCTGCGACTTGATCCGTGCCACGCGGCTGAGCTCTGTGTTGACTTTCAGCTCGCTGAGCCCATATTGCGCGCGGATCTCGTTGATCAAGCGCACTACCTCCAGCTCATACGCGTTGAGGGTTTGCGACTGTTGCGGAGCGGGAGCCTCTGTCGGCGGCTGCGCTGGAGCTTCTGTAGGCGGTGTGGGAGCGTCGGTTGCAGGAGCAGTCGGCTGTACGGTCGGCGCCTCAGCCGCGGCTGTCGGTGCTTCTGTCGAGATCACGGGAGCTTCCGTGTCCTCGCTGATCGGTTCGGTTGCGGGCGCTTGTGTCTGCGCTTGTGTAGGAATCTCCTTTTCCGTCGGTGCAGGCTGTTCTGCTTGCGGAGAACAGGAGTTGCTTTGAGTGCCATCATTCTTGATTTGATTGTAGCCGCCAAGCTGATTCAGAACCTTTTGACAAAGTTCCTCGGAGCATCCGAGCTGTCGGAGAATTTGACACAGACCGGAATCGACGCCCGATACGCAGTCCGGTTTTTTGCCGCATGAATCAATACAGCGAGTGCTGTTGAGATCAACGCAGCGAATCCAGTTGAGATTACCATAGTATAATGTCCTTTCCGTATGTGCTGCTTCGGCTCCGATCACGCTGACCGCGATCATCACACACGCCAAAATCATGGTGATTATTCTTTTATACGGTCGTTTCATTTTGACCTCCCTTAATAATAATGATCCACCCCTTGGGGCGGATAGAACGTTCTATCGCTTTTATCTTAACAATCGGAAGCCTGATCCGCAACCCTCAAATATCGGTAACACAGGCAGATTTAACCTACCGAATGAACATGTTGAATAATCCGCATGAATACTGGGTTCTACTCTCGGTAGAGAGCGTTTTCTACCGCCGAGATACCCGCTCTATATTGCGGGAGAGCATGAAAACGCTTTGTAGATTGCAATGGGTTGGAAAAATGTGTATGATAGAAGCAGTAAATCGGTGTATTGCGCAGGATCGTTCATGCGCGCAGTATGCCGTCATTTTCGGAGGCACATATGAGTTTTGCAATTTTGACGGACACATCCGCTAATCTTCCTTCCTCTATCGTCAGAGAGCGCAATATAGCGGTCATTCCGTATCACTACACCATCGGCGACAAGCAGTATTCCTGCCTGGATACCGAGGGCTTTGACGGTAAAAAGTTTTTTAAGGCAATGCGTCTGGGTGCGGATATCAAGACCTCCGCGATCAACTTCCAGAGCTACGTCGATTTCTTTGAGAAGTTTCTGTCACAGGGTCAGGATATCCTGTTTATCAGCATGTCGTCGGGCATCAGCAGCTCGTTCAACTGCTCTGAGATTGCCAAGAAGGAGTTAGCCCAGAAATATCCCGACAGAAAGATCCTGCTCGTCGATACGCTCGGCGCGTCGCTGGGCGAAGGCATTTTTGTTTTGAAAGCCGCCGATTACCGTGATGAAGGCATGGAAATATCGGATGTTTACCAAAATCTGGAAGACGAAAAGGCCTGTATGTATCAGGTGTTCACCGTGGATGATCTGATGTATCTGAAAAAGACGGGCCGTCTGACGGGTTCTGCCGCCGTGATCGGCAATATGCTGCAAGTCAAGCCGATCCTCAAGGGTAATGAGAACGGCGAGATCGTCAACTTTGCCAAGGTGATCGGCAGGAGAAAGGCGATCGACGCGCTCGCGCAGCGCTATAATATGCTGGTCAAGGATCCCGAGAAGCAGGTCGTCGGTATCGCGCATGCCGACTGCGAGAAGGACGCGGAGTATCTGATCGAGCTGCTCAATAAGAAGAAGCCGCCGAAGGAGATCCTCAACGTCGTCTATGAGCCCGTCACAGGCTCTCATGTCGGCCCCGGTACACTGGCGCTGTTCTTCTTGGGCGACAGCAAGGTAAGATTCAGATAATGGATAAATGAAGGGGCTGTCGTCATTTGCGCGATAGCCCCTCAGTAATGTCATCCTGAGCTTTAGCGAAGGATCTTACAGCGCAAGTCATCCGATTATGTAACACCTATCATGTGTCATCTGACGGAAAGTGCACACTATAAGATTCTTCGGCGATGCCTCAGAATGACATTTTATTGCCCCGTTTATGTGACGGTCATAGCAAGGTTTCTTGATTGGATTCATATTCGGGAACAAATCACTCCGTGTGAGTCGGTCGGGGAGGTTTATCGGTTTATTTCTGCAAAAGCGCTTGACATTTTTACGCGGTTGTGATAAAATTTTACTTGCTTTATGGAGAGATGTCCGAGTGGTTTAAGGAGCTAGTCTTGAAAACTAGTGATCCCGCAAGGGACCAAGGGTTCGAATCCCTTTCTCTCCGCCAATTAAATAATACGTAAATTACTTTACATACATGGAGGATTACTCAAGTGGTGAAGAGGCTCCCCTGCTAAGGGAGTAGGTCGCTAACGCGGCGCGAGAGTTCGAATCTCTTGTCCTCCGCCAGCAACAGCCCATACGCGTTTGCGTATGGGCTGTTGCTTTTGGAGCGCATATGAATTCGAGCCGAGAGTCGCGTTCTACGCGGCGTGAGCGTTTTGACCGAGCGCGTCCGGCGGACGATACAGCGAAGGGAAAAACGGTGCAGCGGTCGAAGAAGCCGAGCGCATAGCGAAGGCTGATTCGGGAACCGCAAACTGAGCGAATCTCTTGTCCTCCGCCAAAGCAAAAAGCCTGTCACAACGTGGCGGGATTTTTGCTTTGTATTCTTCATTCTTCATTTTTCAGTCTTAATTGTTCAGTTTTCAATTATCAGTATCAGCGGACAGGCTTTTCTCAATGAATCCTTAAGAATGAATAACAGCTGCATGATTTTGCGAGTCAGATAGAACTCTAATAATAAAAACGAGCAGTCGGGCGTTGTGCCTGACTGCTCTTGCTTATCTTATGCTGTTGTAATCCTCACTCATTATTCTCTATCATATTCCAGTAACCGGCGACGTCCTCCTCATACTGACCGTAGGCGGTGTACCAGCGCGGCTGCATGAAGCTGACGGGCTTGTGCTTGGGCAGCGCTCTGCCGAGGCGGTCGATGTTGTCGCGCAGATAGCTAACGATCTTCTCGCGCTGTTCATCGAGCGATTGCGCGGGATCGTAGGCGATCGGCTTGCCGACGGAGATGACCGCGTTTTTCTTCTCGAGATACACGGGGAAGAATTTGAGCGTCTTTTTTGTTTTGCGGTAGTACAGGCGGGCGATATCGACAAAGCCGGGCTGCAGCTCGTTGATGAACTTCGAGAACCGCTTGGGCGATTCAGCGAAGATCACCAGATGGTCGCCGTCCGTGAGCGCACGGATGCTCTGCTTGAACGTCTGGATGATCCGCGTGTCGTGATAGACGGGGATGGTGTTTGAGTAGTGCAAAAGGGGCGGCAGTCCCTTGGCGACGATGCGCGACAGAAAGCGCCAGAACCATTTGCCTTTGCGGGCGTTGGCGAAGAACACATCATGGTAGGCGTAGTTGACCGCCTTCTTGCTGTCCATCGCACAGCCGATTGCCCATGACTGGTGCTTTGGCTTGAAGTCGAGCGTCATCATGACGGGCCCGCGGATCGCGGAATGATTGCAGACGAATACGGCGGGTTCATCGGGTTGTTCCTCATACACCGTTTTTGCGGGGGGCAGGAACAGGACGCGCGCAACGCCGCGGATGATCTTATAATAGATGTAGCTTAGTTTCATATCGGATACACTTTCTGACGGCGATCGCCAAAGGAGGATCGCACAGGGTTGGGGAGGGTGAACAAAAAGCCGCGGCTTACATTCTGTCGGGGCAGGTGATACTGAACATATCGAGCACGTTCTTGATGACCGTCTTGGTCGCGATGCACAGGCTCAAACGCGCCTGCATCAGCTTTTCGTCGTCACATTTGACACGGCAGGCGTTGTAGAACTTGTGGAAGTAGGTCGCGACATTGGTGACGTACTTGGTGATCTTGGTGGGGTCATAGTCGCGCGCGGCGGCGATGATCTCGCTGTCAAAGGACGAGAGCAGATGGATTAGCTCGATCTCCTCGGGAGCGCCGAGCAAGCATAATTCCTCCTCGGTGCAGGAGCGTGCCGCGATGCCCTCCGCTTCCAGATTGCGCAGGATCGAGCAGATACGCGCGTGAGCGTACTGGACGTAGTAAACTGGGTTCTGGCTGTCCTGCTGGATCGCGAGGTCGAGGTCAAAGTCCATCTGGGTGGTGGCTTCACGGGTGTTGAAGATGAAGCGCGCGCTGTCTACGGGAACCTCGTCGAGCAGGTCGCGCAGCTGGATCGCCTTGCCGGTACGCTTACTCATGGTGACGATCTGTCCGTCGCGGACGAGCTTGACCAGCTGCATCAAGAGAATATCGAGCTTGTCGCCGTCATAGCCGATGGCGTTCATCGCGCCCTTAAGGCGCATGACATGGCCGTGGTGGTCGGCGCCCCAGACGTTGATGAGCTGTTCAAAGCCGCGGTCGAATTTATTCTTGTGATAGGCGATGTCGGCGGCAAAGTAGGTGGGGTTGCCGTTGGAGCGGATCAGGACGTCATCTTTTAATTCTAATTTGTCAATATAATCCTGTTTCTTGCCTTGATTGAGCAAAATCTCGGTGCAAATCTCCTTGTTCTTATACCAGATCGCGCCGTCCTTTTCATAGGTCAGCCCTTTTTCGGTGAGGGTATCGACCACCGCCTTGACCGCGCCGCTGTCGTGCAGGGTGCTCTCCATGAACCAGTTGTCAAAGTTGATCTTGTACTTCGCCATGTCATCCTGCATGCGCTTGATGTTGCGCGGCAGGGCAAAATCGACCAGCGCCTTGCGGCGTTCTTCGCTTGTCACAGAGGTCAGACTGCCGCCGAATTCCTCCTTGAACTGCTCGGCACGCTCGGTGATATCCGCGCCCTGATAGCCGTCCTCGGGGAAGGGGAAGCTTTCATCGAACAGCTGCATATAACGCGCTTCAAGCGAAGCGGCAAACTTCTCGATCTGGTTGCCCGCGTCGTTGACGTAGAACTCGCGGTATGCCTGATAGCCCGCCTTGTCCAGTACGGCGGCAAGGCAATCGCCCAGCGCGCCGCCTCTGGCGTTGCCCAGGTGCATGGGGCCTGTCGGATTGGCGGAGACGAACTCGACCATGACCTTCTTGCCCTGACCGTAGCCGCTCTCGCCGTAGTGCTCGCCCTCGTTCTCGATCTCACGGAGTACGGCGGCAAGATAGCGCTTGCTCAAAAAGAAGTTGATGAAGCCGGGACCCGCGATCTCGCATTTTTCGATAAAAGAATTTTCAAGATCGATGTGATCAAGGATGATCTGTGCCGCCTTGACGGGCGCCATGCGGAATATGCGCGCGCCTGCCATCGCGACATTGGTGGCGATATCGCCGTGGGAGCGGTCGGCGGGCTCTTCGATGACAAAGCTCGGGATCTCGCCCTTGGGCAGAGCGCCCTGCTCCATCGCCGCGGTAATGGCGGCTTCGATCTGTTTTCTCAGGTTTTCGGTGACATTGGTGTTTGTTTTAGACATAAGTATTTTCCTTTGCTGTATAGTAACCTTTGAGTTAATTGATATGATTATTTTCTTTCACAGAAATATAGAATTCGTTGTAGCTGACGACGGTGCGGTTGAAATCGAGCTGATATGCCGCGGTGATCTCGCCGCCGTGCTCGCTCAGATCGGTTTTGATCTCATCGGTGAAGATGCCGATGAACATCTGACCCATCGGGGTGTGGTACAGACATTCGTGGCGCTTGCCCTTCTCTAAGATCAAATGACTGCTCATCTCGCCCTGTCGGTCGATCGACAGCACGCCGTTTTCCAGCGTGACGGTGGTTTCGGTTTTCAGCTCGGGACGATCCTCGGGATATTCGGGGTAGGTGATCGTGATTTTGCCGTCCTCGACGGTCATATCCCCTGCGGTGAATACCTCGATCTTGTCCGACTCACCGTCAACGGTCTGCTTGCCGACGACGGTGATGATATATCTTTCTTCCATCATACGAATCCTTTATGAATAGTTTTATGAAGGAGCTGTATCAGTACTCCTCGATGTTGATGTGTTCTACGTGGTTGTGGGGGCTGTTTTTCAAGAACAGCTCGGCGTATTTCTCAAAGTCCGCGGGAGTGTCGCTGACATAGTAGTTCGATTCGCCCTTGTGGTCATCGTCGCGCAAAAGATCGGCTTCTCGCAGGATCTTCTGCGTATAGATCGCGGTCTCCTTGCCCGAGTCGATCAGGGTCACGCCGTCGCCCATCTCGCGGCGGATCGCGTCGGCGAGCAGCGGAAAGTGGGTACAGCCGAGGATCATGGTATCAACGCCGCTCTCCTTGAAGGGCGCCATGTAGCGGCGCACCATGAGCTGTACAAGCTCGTCATCGGGATCGACCAGTCCGTTCTCCACAAAGGACACAAAGAGCTGACAGTGCTGCTCGTACACCTCGAACTCGGGGTGCTTCTCGGTGATCCTGCGCTTGTAGCTGTGGGAGTTGATGGTCGCGGCGGTGCCGATCACGCCGATTTTGCCGTTTTTGGTGACCCTTGCCGCGGTGAAGCAGGTGGGATTCACCACGCCCGTGTAGGGGAGACCGAGCTCCTCGCTGAGATCGGGCGCGACCGAGCTGACGGTGCCGCACGCGGCGACGATGAGCTTCACGCCCATCTTCTTGAGAAACCGTGCGTCCTGTCGGGCGTATTTATTGATGGCGTCGCGGCTCTTGCTGCCATAGGGCACGCGTCCCGTGTCGCCAAAGTAGACGATATCTTCCTGCGGCATGATCTGCTGGATCTCGCGCACAGCGGTCAGTCCGCCGAGTCCCGAGTCAAAAACGCCGATAGGGGATTGTTTGGTGTTCATATTTATCAAACCTCGATCTAGTTAGGAGTGAGGAGTTAGGAGTGAGGAGTTAATGACATTCGATGTAATGTTTGCGGTAGGGGGACAGTGGGATACGAGTATTCGACACACGTGTCCGAGTCTGTTTTATCATGGGATGGTTGCTTTTGATGCGGAGCATATCCAACACAAGTATCAAGCAACTCCTAACTCCTCACTCCTAACTCCTCATTACATACATATACATTATATATAATACCACAAACCGTTATCCCATGCAATAACAAAATTTCGCTTGCATTATTCCTTTGTTTCATGTATAATACATATAATTGCGGAGGTTCTGCTCACGCCCGATTTTAGCGGGAGGAGCAAGCCCCTCCCCTACAGAATGAAGAAAAAGGAATGATAATCATGCTGGATCAGGCATTCGGACATATTTCGGATAAGGTAGAGGCGGCGTTACAGCCCCAGGGCTTTACGCGTCAGAAGATCACCTCGGGGAACGACAACGAGCTGGTATCGCTGTATACCTCCGAGACCATGGCGTACTCCGTTATCTATTATAAGGACAGACAGCACACCCTGCTGCGTGAATGTGCGATGACCGACGAGGGTCCCGACAACAACTGGAAGACCCTCGCGACATGGATGTTCGACCCTGAGCGCGACACCATGAAGGAAGCGAGCTCCATCGCGAACGACTTTTGTGACGCGATCTCTGCGCCCAGCGCCGTGAAGAAGGTCAAGCAGGCGAAGAAAACCAAGAAGAGCGACGACGGCAACGCCGATCCGGTGTTCCTCTCCAAGCGTTTTCTCACGCTGTTCCCCG
>DNIP01000001.1 GCA_003499325.1 Oscillospiraceae bacterium | reverse complement strand
CCGCCCCTCATGGGGAATTCGGTCTTGGGGAGATTCAGGGTCAGATTATAATCCTGGGACATCTTCACATACACTCCAAATTATATTTTAAATGGTGGGCTCTGCCCACACCCGATTATAGCGGGAGGAGCACAGTGGCGCTTAGCCAATCGCTGACAAACAAGTCAGCTCTTGGAGCGCTGTTGCATGGGAGTTGTAAACCAAATCAAAGATTTGGACAACTCCTCAAAGCCTCTCCCCTACAATCAGCTTTTGATTATTCTACGTCGTAGTTGTCGCCGAACTTGAGCTTGTCGAACTTATCGTGTCTCTCGCGCTTTAATTCGGGACGGATCTTGACGTCTGCGTCGTCGGCAGCAGCCTCCTCGGGCTGAGCCGCGGGCTGCTCGGCAGCTTCTTCCGCATCGTCAACAGGGGTCTTGATCATGTCTTCAACGGGCTCGAAGGGATATTTCTGATCGAGCTCCTCGCGCTTTGCCTTGACGTCCTCTTCCTTGGGCATTTCTTCGACCATGGCGAGGTGCTTTTTGTACAGCGCGATGATCTCACTGCGGAGCTTGGCGGTCTCGGAATGGAGCGCCTCGAACTTATCCTTCTCGCGCTCGGTCGCCATCTCAGCCTCGGTGAGGATCGCACGGCTCTTTCTCTCGGCGGATCTGATCAGATAATCCGCTCTGTCCTGCGCTTCCTTGATCTTGGTGTCGCTGAGCTTCTGCGAGGTAAGCAGGGCGTTGCGGACGGTCTCCTCGTCCTCGCGGTACTGCTCGATCTTGCTCGCCAGGATATCCATCTTGCGCAGGCAGTCGTTCTTTTCTGCCAAGAGCTGCTCGACGGTATCGGTGACGTCGTCGATGAATTCGTCTACATCCGCTGCGTTATATCCGTTCTTGCCCGCACGGCGAAAGCTGACTTCTCTGATTTCGTCAATTGTTAACATAATAAACACTCCTATCCTTGCATTTTTGAATCTGAATTTCCTATCTGTAGTGCTTAACCGCGACGCGCAGTTTTCCTTTTTTGGAGGTACCGCGCAGCTCGGTCAAAACAAATTTACCGTATTTTCTGATCGTGACCGTCATCCCCTCCTTGAGCAGGGATGACACCTCTGTCTCGGTGACGTGATCAACCATCACCAGTTCGTTTTTGATCAGCCGCGCCGCCTTATCGCGCGACAGATGCGCGGCGGCAGCGACAAACGCGTCGAGCCTGAGTGAGCTGAGGGTATACAACAGCTCCTCGGTATCGTCGGGGATCGGCAGCTGAGAGGTATCCGCGTAACCGACTTTCACTCCTACCCTGCCGATCTTATCGACGTCGGATAAGAGAAAGGGCACGATATCGTCACGGACGAAAATCACCGTCCTGCCTTTGCCTGTCAAAATATCTCCCAGCGTATCGCGGCGAATGCCCATCGCCATCAGCGAGCCTAAAAAGTCCCTGTGCCGCAGGTCGTCCTGCTCACGATAACAAAACTCCAGCGCCGTGATCGGAAAGCTATCCGCATCAGCCGCGGCGCCCATCATCAGGCGGGTTGACTCGGGATAGCCGCCGAAGAAAAGGATATCGGCGTTCTTGGGAAGATGCTGTCTTAAATACAGGCTCTCGTGCTCATTGAGAAAGCCCAGAAATCGGGGGATGTTCCTGCGTTCGGCAAGATGGATCGCGTCATACGCCTTGTCGAGCAGGAGCTTATCTTCTGCGATCACTTAGAAGTAAACGCCGCTGTGCTCAAGCTCATCGAGCAGATCGTCGCCGGTCAGGTCAACGTTGTTCGGGATGATGATAAAGGTAGAGGTGGCTACTTTTTTGATCTTGCCGCGGTTGGCGTACGCGACGCCCGACAAGAAGTCGATGATGCGGCGCGCCATATCCTTGTTGGTGTTCTCCAGATTGAGGACAACGGTATGGGTCTTGATCAGTTCATCCGCGATGTTGCGGGTCTCCTCGCCGAAGCGCTCGGGCTTGAAGAGAGCCACGGAGAGCTTAGCGGTAGCGCTGATATTGACCACCTTGTTGCGGCGGGTCGTATCGCGGGTTGAGGGCTCGACGTCGTCGATATCATCATAACGCGCCGAGGTACGGCGGGTACGCGGCTCGGGATCGCTGTCGGATCTTCTGTCTCTGTCTCTTTCTCTGTCGCTCTTGCCCTCGTAATCGTCGTAATCGTTGTATTCGTACTCGTCATCAGGCGCATCCCACATGCGCTTGAACTTATCTACAAATCCTGCCATTTTGGGTTCCTCCTATGTGTTTTGGTTTCTGTTTAACAATAAGGTTGAGATTGGGCGCGCACGCCTTTTTTATAATAGCTCGACACAGATAATGTATCATGTTGAGTTGGGTACACACCTTTCACAATTACAATGAATCATATCTGATAATTGCGCTTACCGAACAGAGCCGATCCGACTCTGACCATGTTAGCGCCGCAGCGTATCGCCTCGGCATAATCATCCGACATGCCCATCGACAACACTTCCATAGATATATTATCTATATTTTTACTGCCGATGTCAAGGAAGATATGCCGCATATTATCGAAAAATTTACAATTTTCTTGTGCATTTTCACAAATCGGGGGGATCGCCATCAATCCGCGCACTTTGATCGCGGGGATATCCTTGATTTCATCAAGCAATTCGGGCAGTGCCTCGGGCAGAACACCCGACTTGTTCTCCTCCCGTCCGATGTTGACCTCGAGCAGGATATCGGTGGAGATATTCTGCTTTAACGAACAGCGGGAGATCTCACGGGCGAGCTTGACGGAATCGACAGACTGGATCAGATCGACCTTGCCGACGATCTGGCGCACCTTGTTGGTTTGCAGATGACCGATAAACTGTAAGGACGCGTGGTCAAGGTCATAATCCTCGTACTTTGACAGCAGCTCCTGCACCCTATTCTCGCCGATATAGCGCAAGCCCAGCGAGATGGCATGGTTAATCGTGGGCGCGTCAACGGTCTTGGTCGCCGCCAAAAAGGTAATATCGTCTGCGGTCTTGCCGACGGACTCTGCCGCACGCGCAATATTCTCGCAGATGACCTGATAGTTATATGTTACGTCAGCTAATGATCTTGCCATTGAACAGATCTCCTCCTTCTGTGACGACCTTGTCGTAGAGTGAAACGGTGGTGCCGTTTAAGAGCGCTCCCCGGTCGGGGGTCTCGTTGACGATGATGAATTCATCGCCTGCGTAGACGATCACGACCTGCTTGAACACCAGCTCCATGCCGTACTGGACATAGACGCCCTGCACGCGCTCTTTCTTTTCTGTCTCATTACCCGCGTCATCGGTGACGGTGTAGGTGATGTCATCGTCATGCAGAGCGGATTTGCTGAGCTTTAAGCCCTCGTACTCATTGACGATGATCTCGACGTTCTCCTGTCGGAGCTTGGAGAGTGCGTCGTTCATATAGTTGCATTGCAGCACAGCGACTGCCTTTTCATTATCAGCGCTGTTGTTATTGACATAGAGGATCTTGGCGGGAATCTCGCCGTCGATCGCCGAGGGGAGCCGCACCTTGATGTTCTCGTCGGCATGGCTGAGCGCGGTGGCTTCGTCATGGGTGACGGGACACAGCAGATACCAGTTCACGCCCTTGACGATCTTGCCGAGATAGGTGTTCTCGCCGATCTCCTCGGGGGACGCGGATTCAATATCCTTCGCGGTGACTTCATCGAGCTTGGTGACGTCGAACGACTTCTCATAGCCGTCAACCTTGGAAACGAAATAGCCTGCGGAGCCTGCCTTGACCGTACCGATCGGAGAGGCGGTGCTCAGCGACGCGCGCTGCGATTCCAGCTCGGCGATCTTGTCGTCAAAGTTCTTTTGATCGCCCGTGAGCAGCTGCTTGCGCAGAATGGAGGTCAAAAGGTTCTGCTCCACGGTATCCATGTTGGAATATTCGCAGGCGTTGATCGACTTCATCAGCGCGACCATACGCTCATTGATCTGGCTGTTGAGGGTGTCGATACCGACGTTGGTCGCGTTGTTGACCTCGTTGAGCGATTTGAGATACGCGATGCGCTCGTCGAGCTCCTTACTCTGCTGAACCTTGGAGACGTCCTCCTGCGAGTTGTACGCGGTCGCGACGACGCCGTCGGAGGTGACCTTGCCGCCGTCGCTGACTTCATAGACCATTACGCCCGACGCGCCTGCATTGAGATACTCCTCATCCCTGACGACCAGGGCTTTTGACTCGATGATGTCATATGCCTTTGCCTTATATGCTGTCTCGGTCACGATATTATTGTTGCCGAGGAAGTTGGTTGTGATAAACAGGAACACGATATAGACCAGTACCAACGTGATTCCCACACCGATCAGGATCCTTTTGGTCACCTTGGATCGCTCTGACGGCGCTTTGGAGGTTGATTTACTCATAATGAAATTCCTTTTTGATCATTGCTGCCGCTTCGTTCAATATTTCGTCAAAGCTCAGCTCGTCGATATTGAACCAGCGGATCGACTCGTCGCGCTTGAACCAGGTCATCTGGCGCTTGGCGTAGCGACGCGTCGCGCGTTTGAGGTTCGCGACACAGATATCGAGATCGAGCTCGCCGCTGAGATACGGCAGCAGCTCCTTGTAGCCGATCGCCGCGGCGGCGGTATCGCCCGACTGTTGTTGATAAAAGCGCCGCGCTTCTTCCAACAGGCCGTTCTCCATCATCAGATCGACGCGGCGGTTGATGCGCTCATAGAGGAACTCTCTGTCACGGGCGGTCAGCCCGAGCTTGAGCGCGCGATACGGCGACTCACTTCCCTTTTGCTTCTCATTGAGCTGTGTCTGGGTCATGCCTGTGGACAGGTAGACCTCGATACAGCGGATCAGGCGCTTGGGGTTGCGCCCCACGCTGAGACGCTCGGCGGAGGCGGGGTCGAAGGTGCGGATGTAGTCGAGCGTTTTGTCGATCCCGCGTTCTTCCACCTCGGCGGCGATCGTCGTGCGCAGGACGGGATCGGTCTCACTCTCCTCAAACTGCATATCGCCGAGCAAAGCGTCGACATACAATCCCGTGCCGCCCGTGACGATCGGAAGATGGTCTCTTGCGGCGATAGTTGTTATCTCGGATTTCGCCAGCTCGCAGAAGCGCGCCACGGAAAACTCCTCAGAGGGGTCGAGAAAATCCATCAGATGATGCTCGATCCCCTGCTTTTCTTCCTCGGTGGGCTTAGCGGTAGCGATATCCATGGTTTTGTAAATTTGCATCGAATCGGCGGAGATGATCTCTCCTGAAAAGCGCTTTGCCAACTCGACGGATAAGGCGGTCTTGCCGGACGCGGTGGGTCCGATGACCGCGACGATATTATGCATGATCATTCCACCCTGCCGAACATTCGCTCCAGCTCATGCTTTTTGAGCACGATGCACACGGGTCTGCCGTGGGGACAATGGCGGATGTCCTCGTCCTCCACCTGCTTGGCGAGCGCGATCAGCTCCTGTTCGGTGTTCTTGTTGCCGCCCTTGATCGCGGCGCGGCAGGATACGTTGGCGTAGATCCACTCCATCTTCTCGGAGCGGATCTCCTTTTTATGCTCGGACAGATATCCCGCCATCTCGATCACGGACGGCTCGATATCCTCGAGCGGCAGATACTGCGGCGCAGAGCGCACGATGATACTGCCGCTGCCGAAATCATCGATGTCAAAGCCCGCCTCGCGGAATACGTCGAGGTGCTCGATGACAGCGTTATAATCGATTTTGTTGAGGGTCACGGTGAGAGGGGTGAGCAAGAGCTGGCTGTAGCCGCTGCCCTTCTCCTTTTTGAGCTTCTCGAAAATGATCCGCTCATGCGCGGCGTGCTTGTCGATAAGCAGCAGCTCGCGGGGATTCTTTTCGATGATGACATAGGTTTTGAACGCCTCGCCGATATAGCGGTAGGCGTTGTCGTCCACCTCGATCAGCGGCTGCGGTTCTTCTTGATTGAGCGTTTGATCGGGGGTGGGCTTGTCAATAGAATCGGGTATCTTGACGGGCGGCTCCTGTGAGATCGGCTGATCCGAATCCTCAGCGGGAGTGATCGCCTCCGTCGGTTCAGCCGCGGGGATCGCCTGCGCTGTTGCGGCACGCTTTTCTTCGATATCCCGACGGTATTGTTCTTCAAGGGGTGACGAGGAATCGGCGACCTTGGGGTTCATATTGATCCTCGGTACGCTGACCTCGGGCTCATCGAGCATGGTGAATAATGCGTCTGCCTTCTTCTGCTCCTGTTGCAGATCAACGCGCGGGGCAGGCTTTGCGGCAGACTTGACCTCAGGCTGTTCGTCGCGTTCGCGGAACACCTTTTGCGCCAGCTCAAAGGGATTGACGCGCTTGATGGGCTTGGTCGTGTCGTTGCCGAGGCGTGCTTCCACGCGCTTTTCGGAATTCATCAAGGCGGTTTTGACCGCGTGATAGACCGCGTCGAACACGGGGCGCTCGTTGACGAAGCGCACCTCTAATTTGGTGGGATGGACGTTGACGTCCACCGCGTTGAAGGACATGTCGAGATTGATGACGCAGGACGGGAACTTGCCGACCATGACGGTGCCCTTGCACGCCTCGCTGATCGCCGCCATCGCGGTCTTGCAGATGACGAAGCGGCGATTGATAAAGAAGTTCTGCATATTGCGGTTGGGGCGGGCGTTCTCGGGACTGCTGATATAGCCCGTGACGTGCACGCCGCCGAGGGTGTAATCCACGGGGATCAGCTTGCGGGTGAAATCCCTGCCGTAGACGGCGTAGATCGCCGAGAGCAGCTTGCCGTCGCCCGCGGTACGCAGCATATTTTTGGAATCCTTGATATAGGTGAGCGCGATCTCGGGGTGAGACAGCGCGATCTTGTCAATCACATTGGATACGGCGTTGCCCTCCGCCATATCGGTTTTGAGGAACTTCATGCGGGCAGGGACGTTATAGAACAAATCGCGGATGATGAAGGTGGTGCCGTCGGGACAGCCCGCGTCCTCAAAGAGCACCTCTTCCCCGCCCTCGATCAGATAGCGGGTGCCGAGCTCCTCCTCTCGCGCCTTAGTGATCAGCTCGAGGTGAGAGACGGAAGAAACGCTCGCGAGCGCTTCACCGCGAAAGCCGAGGGTCGCGATGGCGTCGAGGTCATCCTCGACCTTGACCTTGGAGGTCGCGTGACGGATGAACGCGGGGCGGATATCGTCCTTTAAGATACCGCTGCCGTTGTCGGAGACGCGCATAAAGGTCACGCCGCCGTTCTTGATCTCAACGGTGATGGCGGTCGCGCCAGCGTCGATGGAATTCTCGACCAGCTCCTTGATGACGGAAGAAGGGCGCTCGACGACCTCGCCCGCCGCGATCAGCTCCGCGACATGCTTATCGAGCACATTGATCTTTCCCATAAGATGACCTCCTTTCGTAGGTTAATGAATACTGAAAACTGAAGATTTAAGAATGAATAATGAACGGAGGGCTCCGCCCTCACCCGAATAACCGAGTGAAACGAGAAACCGCCATTATTCATTTTTCAGTTTTCAATTTTAAGTTTTCAGTTCCTTTACTCCGCCATTCCTTTTAATTCATACAACAGATTCATCGCCTCGATGGGGGTCAGTGTGTTGACGTCTACCGCGCGGAGCTTTTTGAGGATCATGCTGTCGGTGTCGGGCATGAGGCTGAGCTGCATACTGTCCTCCTGTGCGGGTGCTTTTTGCGGAATATGCTCCTGCGGAGCGGATGAGTTGAGCTGAGCTAAGATCTCCTTGGCTCGCTCGATGATGCTGTCGGGCAGACCTGCCAACTTGGCGACCTCCACGCCGTAGCTTTCATCGGCGCCGCCGGGAACGATACGGCGCAAAAAGGTGATCTCGTCACCGCGCTTTTTGACGGCGATATTATAGTTCTTCACGCCGTCGAGCAGCTCCTCCATCACCGTGAGCTCATGATAATGGGTCGCGAACAGGGCGCGTGCGCCGAGCTTCTTTTTATCGGCGACGAACTCCAGTACCGCGCGGGCGATACTCATGCCGTCGTAGGTCGAGGTGCCCCTGCCGATCTCATCGAGGATCAACAGGCTCTTGGAGGTGGCGTGAGAGACGATGTTGGCGACCTCGTTCATCTCCACCATAAAGGTCGATTGACCCGAGGCGAGATCATCGGAAGCGCCGACGCGGGTAAAGATCGCGTCGACTAGCCCGATCTCGGCGAAGGACGCGGGCACAAAGCTGCCCATCTGCGCCATCAAGACGATCAAGGCGACCTGGCGCATATAGGTCGATTTACCCGCCATGTTGGGGCCGGTGATGATCGCGATACGGTTGTCGATATTGTCGAGCAAAACGTCATTCGGGACAAACATCGCGTCGCTGAGCAGCGCCTCCACCACGGGATGGCGGCTGTCCTTGAGACGGATGACCGAATTCTGCGTGACGTCGGGGCGGGTATAGCGGTTGTCCGCCGCGACATTGGCGAGTGATACCAGCACGTCGAGCGCGGCGATCGCCTTAGCGGTGCGCTCGATCCGGTCGAGGTTAATGGCGATCTGCTCGCGCACATCGTTGAACAGCTCATATTCGATGGCGACCGATCGCTCCTTCGCACCGAGAATACGGCTCTCGATCTCTTTGAGCTCGGGCGTGATATAGCGCTCGCAGTTGGTCAGCGTCTGCTTGCGGATGTAGTGCTCGGGCACCAGATCCTTGTAGGAATTGGTGACCTCGATATAGTAGCCGAAGACGCGGTTGTAACCGACCTTCAGCTTGGGGATCCCCGTCTGCTCCTTTTGCTGTGCTTCAATGCGGGCGAGCAGCGAGGTGGAGTCGTTCATGTCGTGCTTGAGCTCGTCGAGCGGCGCGGAGTAGCCCTCCTTGATCAAGCCGCCTTCCCGCACCGAAAAGGGCGGATCCTCCACAATCGCCTCATCGATCAGCGTGCGCATATCGTCGAGCGGATCGATATCGCGGTACAGCTCGTGCAGGAGCTTGGATCGGAAGGGCGCGAGGGTCGCTTTGAGCGCGGGCAGGTTGGTCATCGCCTGACACAACGAGCGCAGCTCGCGCGCGTTGGCGGAGCCGTAGACGATCTTGGTCATCAAGCGCTCGATATCGAAGATACCGGTGAGGTTCGCGGTCAGCTCTAAGCGATTGACAGTATCATTCACCAGCTCCTCGACGGCGTTCTGGCGCTTTAAGATCGTCGTGATATTCATCAAGGGATGCTCGACCCAGAACTTCATCAGGCGCTTGCCCATGGCGGTCTTGGTCTTATCGAGCACCCAGAGGAGGGAATGCTTCTTCTCCTTCGCGATCATGGTGCGGGTGAGCTCCAGATTGCGGCGGGTGTTGAAATCGAGCTTCATGTACTGATCCTCGGCGTAGAGCTCGATGGTGTCGATACGCTCGAGGCCTGTTTTCTGTGTATCCTTAAGATAAGACATCAGCACGCCGAGCGCGATGATCAGCTCATTCGAGTCGGCGATCTTGTCCATATTCTCTTTGCTGAAATGCTGCTCGAGAAGCGAGGTGCATTCGAGCAGTCCGCAGCGGCTCTCATCGGGATGGGAGACCGCGGCTTTCGGGAGCTTTTCCTTGATGAACAGGTGCAGCACCTTGTTCTGCGCGAGCTTGCCGGAGATCAAAAGCTCTCTTGGATTGTAAGAGGTGATCTGATCCTTGAGCTGGGAAAAGCTGTGGTCGCTCTTGAAGCGGGACACAAACAGCTGACCGGTGGAGATATCGCAGAACACGATGCCGGTATAGCGCTTGTCCGCGTACATCGAGCAGATGTAGTTGTTCTCGCTCTCGTCGAGCATAGAGGATTCCATGACGGTACCGGGGGTGATGACGCGGATGATATCGCGCTTGACAAGCCCCTTGGCAGCTTTGGGATCCTCGGTCTGCTCGCAGATCGCGACCTTGTAGCCCTTTTCGACCAGTCGGGCGATGTAGCTCTCGGCAGAATGGAAGGGCACGCCGCACATCGGCGCGCGCTCCTCCTGTCCGCAGTCGCGGCCTGTGAGAGTGAGCTCCAGCTCCTTGGAAGCGAGCTTGGCGTCGTCAAAGAACATTTCATAGAAATCGCCGAGGCGGAAGAACAGGATGCTGTCCTTGTTCTCCTCTTTGATCCGGAAATATTGCTTCATCATCGGAGATAACTCCGCCATAGTTTCTCACTTCCTTTCTTAGTGATCAGTGGTCAGTGGTCAGTGGTTAGTGGTTAGTGGTTAGTGGTCAGTAGCCAAAAATGGAATTGTTCGAGCAAAGCGAGTGACCATCATTCTTCATTATTCATTCTTCAATATTCAGTCTTAATTTAGCAAAACGCAGTTTTGCGCCTTAGCCGCAGTAGCTCTCAGCCAATCAGCGTTCGCGCCTTGCGCTCCGCTTCTTGGGAGAGCCTTGCATGGGTGCTGTTAGCCAATCACAGGCTGTTCGCCTGTTCTTGGACAGCACCTCAGCATCCTCCGCAGGTGGAGCAATCGTGGGTGCAGTCCTCACTAAAATCGGTGGTGTCGGGATCCTGTCCGTCGGCGCTCTGCTGAACGATCGCGAGTACGCGCTGGAGCACCTTGTCGAATGCCTGCTTTGCGTCGTTATACGCCTTCATATGCTCATTGCTCATGATGTCGGAATACGCGGTGCGCATCTCCTCATTGAGCTTTTTGAGGGTCTCGTCATCGCGGTCGGTCTTGCACGCCTCGGCGTTGATCGCGACGCGCTTGACGTTGAATTCGGTGATCAAAGCCTGCAGGGCTTCATCATTATCAGCCGCGTCCTTTGCGGTCATGATGGTTTTATACTCTTCCTGTTCCTGGATCGCGTGTCCAAGCTGTCTTGCAATTGCGATTACGTCTGCCATTTTATATTTCTCCTTTAGAATTATTTTTTCATTGTGATTATCGGGAGGAGCCCCTCCCCTACAGTTCGGGACGTCGAGGACGCCGTCCCCTACGGATTATTCTGCTAACTCTCCTGTCAAAATCCAGTTGCGTGCCTGTGTGATCCTGACGTTGTGAAAGTCGCCGATCAGGCTGTCGTCGCCGTCGAATTCGACGATGATGTTACCCGAGGTTCTGCCGCAGAGCCTGCCCTCTTTCTTCGCCTTTTCCTCGACGAGCACCTTCTCCACTCTGCCGACCATAGAGGCGCATCGCTCGGCGGCGATCTCCTCCTGCACGGCTAAGAGCTCGCGGAACCACTTGCCCTTCTCTTCATCGGAGACGGGGTCGTCCATCTCGGCGGCAGGGGTGCCGTTGCGGGGCGAGAAGATGAAGGTGAACAGCGAGGTGAAGCCCACCTCGCGGATCAGGGACAGGGTCTCTTGAAAATCCTCATAGGTCTCGCCGGGGAAGCCGACGATGACGTCGGAGGTCAGGGAGACGTCGGGGATGCGCTTTTTGGCGTAGTTCACGATATCGAGGTACTTTTGGCGGTCATAGTGGCGGTTCATCGCCTTTAACACCCTGTCCGAGCCCGACTGGAACGGCAGGTGCAGATGGAGCGAGATATGCTCGCTGTCGGCGATGGTGTCGATCAGCTCGCGGGTACAGTCCTTGGGGTGCGAGGTCATGAAGCGCAGCCAGTAGTCGCCGGGGATCTTGTCGATCTCGCCGATCAGCTGAGCGAAGGTCGGCCGCGGCTCGAGCCCCTTACCGTAGCTGTTGACGTTCTGTCCGAGCAGGGTGATATCCTTATAGCCCTGTTCGATCATCTCCTTCGCCTCCGCGATGATGATCTCGGGCTGTCGGCTGCGCTCTCTGCCGCGCACATGCGGCACGATGCAGTAGGTGCAGAAGTTGTCACAGCCGTACATGATCGGCAGCCAGCCCTTGAATTTGCCGTCGCGGCAGGTTGGGATGCCCTCATAGACCTTTTTGTCGTCGTTATCGCGGACAAAGACGCGCGAGCCGTCCACGAGGCTCTTATAGAGCAGCTCGGGGAACTCGTGCATACAGTGGGTGCCGAATACCAAGCCGACAAAGGGGAAGCTGTCGTGGATGCGCCCCATGACATGCTCCTGCTCCATCATACAGC
>DNIP01000035.1 GCA_003499325.1 Oscillospiraceae bacterium | reverse complement strand
AGAATGACAAAAAAGTATAGAATAAAAAATGAGTAGTCGATTTCCAAGGCTCCTTTTGGGAAAAGGAGCTGTCACCGAACGGTGACTGAGGAATTGTATCAATTGACCGACCGAAGGGAGAAACCCTGATTTTACCTTTGTTCTAATCACCAACGTAAAAGAATGTGACTCGCTTCGCTCAAACAATCTAAACAATTCATCCGCCTCCTTTCGGAGGCACCTTCCTTTCCCAAAGGAAGGCTTTGATAGGTTTTTTTACAGTCTGAGCTCCCTTAGGAAAGGGAGCCTTATTTATATTTCTCGTAGATCTTTTTTAGGAAGCTCGGGCGGTGGATGGGGGTCTCGCCGTACTCGAGGATTTTCTCGATGTGGAGCTTGGTGCCGTAGCCCTTGTGCTTTTCAAAAAAGTATTCGGGGTACTCCTTCGCGTATTCGAGCATCAGGCGATCCCTGCTGACCTTGGCGAGGATCGACGCGGCGGCGACGGACATCGACTTGGCGTCGCCCTTGACGATATACTCGGCGGGGATATCCAGCGGCGGCAGGCGATTGCCGTCGATCATGGCATAGTCCGCCTTGACAGACAAGCCCTCGACAGCGCGCTTCATCGTGTTCATCGTGGTGACAAGGATATTGTCGCGCTCGATTTCCTCCACCGTGCCGAAGGCGATAGAGCAGGAAACGGCGGACTCGATGATGACGTCGAATAACGCGTCACGCTTCTTTTCGGTGAGCTTCTTCGAATCGTTCACGCCCTCGATGATACAGCCCTCGGGCAGGATCACGGCGGCGGCGCAGACGGGTCCCGCGAGGGGGCCGCGTCCTGCTTCATCGACGCCGCAGATGTGTTGAAAGCCCTTCTGCCGGGCTTCATTTTCGTAATATAACCAGTCCATGACAAGCCTCCGGTTTTATTAGTGAGGAGTGAGGAGTTAGGAGTGAGGAGTGAAGGGTGGGACACCCACACCCGAATGAAATACTGCTGTCAATCACAATAGTTATCTAAGAAAAAATATCAGTAGTTATTATCAATCAAAACGCGTCAGCGTTCCCATAACTCCTAACTCCTAACTCCTCACTCCTAACTCCTCATAACTCCTCACTTATCTACGCTTTTTCCAGTGTAATGCGCCCCAGCTTTGCGGCGCGGAATTCGTCGAGCAGGGTGTAGGCGGCGCGTTCGGTGTCGGCTTCTCCGCCCGAGATCAGCATACCGCGGTTGCGGGCGATCTTTTCGAGCACCTCGTAGCTCGGGAGCGAGAGCTCCTCGTCGGTGAGCTTGTAGCGTTCGGCGAATTCAGGCGTTTTCAGCTCTTTCAGCAGGTCGATCAGGCGCACAGCGAGCAGCTCGGTATCCATGACCTCGCTCTTGATCGCGCCGGTGAAGGCGAGGTGTTCGCCGACAGTCTGGTCGTCGAACTTCGGCCACAGTACGCCGGGGGTATCGAGCATCTCAAAGCCCTTACTGACAGTGAACCACTGGTTGCCGCGCGTCACGCCGGGGCGGTCGGCGGCAGTCGCCTTGGTCTTTTTGGAGATGCGGTTGATGAAGGTGGACTTGCCGACGTTGGGGATGCCGACAATCATCACGCGCATGGTGGGATTGACCATGCCCTTTGCCTTGTAGCTCGCGATGCGCTCGGACAACAGCTCGGTCAGTACGGGCACGAACCTGTCCACGCCCCTGCCGCTTTTGCATTCCACGGGGATGGCGCGGACGTTCTCACGGCTGAGCGCGGTGACCCACTGATCGGTGGCGCGCTTGTCCGCCATGTCGCACTTATTGAGCAGGACGATCCGCGGCTTGCCCGAGGTAAGGCGGGCGATATCGGGGTTGCGCGAGGAGATCGGGATGCGCGCGTCGATGATCTCGGCGACCGCGTCCACGAGCTTTAAGTCCTTTTCAATACGGCGCTTGGTCTTGGTCATATGACCGGGGTACCACTGGATCACCTGGGTGTGATCGGATGCCGTATTGGGTCGGTCTTGCTTTTTCGGTTTCGCCGCCTTGGCTGGTTTTGCGGGCTTTTGCGCGGGTTTTTGATTATTTGCGGAATGGTTCATTCGCGCGCCTGAGCGTCCGCCGCGGGGCTTTTGATAGTTTTTGCTGTTCTTTTTATTGCTTGGTTTTTTCATAGGTCACCTGATGGGGTTAGGGAATCGGAATATTTGTTGCAGGGTTTGATATTTGTCGGAAATCTCGGGACGTCGATGCGCCGACCCCTACAGGATATTTGCTCCGCTTGCCAATTCGATATAGCGGAAATCTCGGGATGTCGCAAGCGTCATCCCCTACAGGGGTGTGATTTGCTTCGCGGTAGGTGGGATTTGTAAGGGACGGCGCTGACGCGCGTGTCCGACGAACCGCGGCAGGGCGCCGGATCACAACCGCATTGGTTGAGGAGATATAACGTTGATGTTTGAAAGAAAGCCTGCTCCGTTTGAAGCAGGCTCACACGTTTAATTATACACGTAGCGGATCTTGGAGAGATCCAGCTTCACGCCGCCGTTCGCATCATAAGCGTGCGGGATGATATCCAGCTGCGCCTTGCCGATGATGTAGCTCTCGTCGATGAAGCCGATCTGGCGGTAGCGGCTGTCGAGCGAAATACCGCGGTTGTCGCCCATGACAAAGACCTTGCCCTCGGGCACGATACCGTTGAGCTCGCTCTCGGGCACATCACCGTGAACGGTCGTGCCCTGGATATACGGCTCGTCGAGCTTTTTGCCATCGACATAAACGGCGTTGTTGTCATAATCGAGCCTGAGCTCCTGACCCGCGGTCGCGATCACACGCTTGACCAACGGCTTTTGGTACTCCTCGGCATGGCTGATGATAACGATATCACCGTTGTGGGGCGTATAGAAAAGATCGGTGATAACGACCTTGTCGGTGTTGATCAGGGTAGGCTCCATGCTCTTGCCGTCAACGTCGATGATGCGAAAGCCGAACGCCATAATCAGCAACACGACGACCAGCGCCATCACCAGGCTGCCCAGCCAGTCGAACACCGTAGCGGAAACCTCGCTCTGATTCAGTTTTACGGTAGATGTTTCAGACGCTTTGACCTCTTCGTCAGCGTCCCTCGCAAAAAGTTCATCTAATTTCTTTTCATCAAATTTCAAAATAAAAACCTCATATATCGGCTGTGCCTGTTGCAAAAAGATTGAGCGCACGACAGCTCATGGTTGTCCCGCAACGGCAAGCGCAGTATCATATATTTCCATGATAGATAATACCACGGAAAAAGGGGGCTGTAAAGCCCCCTGTAAAATAATTCAAGAATTATTTACGAATTTCTTCCTTAACCTTAGCAGCCTTACCGACTCTGTCACGCAGATAGTAGAGCTTGCTGCGGCGAACCTTACCGCGGCGAACAACCTTAACGTCTACAACGTTCGGGCTGTGGAGCGGGAAAACTCTCTCAACGCCTACGCCGTAAGAAAGACGGCGAACGGTGAAGGTCTCAGCTACGCCGGAACCACGGCGAGCGATCACGGTGCCCTCGAACATCTGGATTCTTTCTCTCTCACCCTCGCGGATGTTAACGGAAACCCTTACGGTGTCACCGATGCGGAATTCGGGGGCGTTCTCTTTGACAGAAGCCTGTGCGATTTTCTTTAATGCGTCCATAATTTCCTCCTGATATTTTTCAGACATTCGTACCCCGATGACGTCACCGTGCAGAGGACTGTCCGCTTCAAATTTGGGATGATACTCCCATATCTGAACCCCGTCCAAGGACAAGACGGATTCAAATGCCTTAATAGTTTACCACAAACATTGTGAAAATGCAAGTGTTTTTTTGTAATCATCAAAGGGAGCCTTTGCGCAGCTTCTCTCTGAACTGCAAAAAGCTCTCGGGCGGGTCGGCGGTGAATTCCATGTATTCGCCCGTGACGGGGTGGATGAAGCCGAGCTGACAGGCGTGCAAGCATTGACCGCCTAAAGAAGTGATCACCTTGGAGGGGCCGTACACATCGTCGCCCGCGATGGGGTGTCCGATGCTCGCAAGATGCACGCGGATCTGGTGGGTTCTGCCTGTCTCCAAGCGACATTCGATATAGGTAAAGCCGCTGTAGCGCTCGAGCACCCTGATATGGGTGACGGCGGGCTTTGAGTTGAGCTGTGTGACGCACATCTTCCTGCGGTCGATCTTATGTCTGCCGATGGGCGCGTCGATGGTGCGCTCCTCGTCCTTGATGTTGCCGTAGCAGATGGCGAGGTAACGGCGGGTGAAGCTGTGCTCCTTGATCTGCTCGCTCAGCCCCGCGTGGGCGATATCGGACTTGGCGACCGCGAGCAGACCGCTGGTGTTTTTGTCGATACGGTGGACGATGCCGGGGCGCAGCGCGCCGTTGATGCCGCTCAAATGATCGCCGCAGTGATACATCAAAGCGTTGACGAGCGTGCCGCAGTCATTGCCGGGCGCCGGATGAACGACCATCCCCTTGGGCTTGTTGACCACCAACAGATGCTCGTCCTCATAGACGATATCGAGGGGGATGTCCTCGGGCGTGATATCGACGGGCTTGGGATCGTCGATCAGCACCGTAACGCGGTCGCCGTCTGCGAGCTTGTAATTCTTCTTGACCGCCTTCTCCCCTACTGTGACCTTGCCGTCCTCGATCAGGCGGCTTGCCGCTGAGCGGCTGAGGTTCTCGACCTGATCGGAGAGGTATTTATCCAGTCGTTCGCCGCTTTGATCGCCGGCGATGACAAAATCAAGCCTGTTCATCTTGCTTTTTCTTCTTGCTGTCCTTCAAGAAATCGGAGAAGAACAGCAGGTAAACGATCAGGCAGACGGTGCCGGCGGTGATGCAATAGTCGGCAAAGTTGCAGATCGGCGGGAAGAACGACAGGCTGAGATAATCGACAACGTAGCCGAGAAAGATACGCTCGAACAGGTTGCCCAGACCGCCGCCGATGATCAGCGCGGCGGCGACCGAGAATAATTTGCTCTTTTTATAATTCTTAAAAAGAAGAATAGCGAATACAACGATCACGATCGAGGTGGTGATCGCAAAGAACACCGTACCGTCCTGGAACAGTCCGAACGCGACACCGCGGTTCTCGGAATAGGTCAGGCTGAACACGCCCGGGATGACCGAGACAAAGCCCTGCGGCTTGACGTTCGCTTCGATCGCGGTGCGGATGCACTGCGACAGGATCGGCACGATGACGATGATCGCGATGTAGATGATTAGCATGGTATCACATCCAAATGCATTGAAAATAAGGTTGAGAGCTTCGTAATGAAAGCTGATAACAGAATGCGGTGTACCGTGTGATACACCGCATAAGGTTTATTGATTTATTTGTGTAGGGGCGGGTCTTGACCCGCCCGTTCGCGTGTCACGCGAATGGGCGCAGTAACGTTTGGCATTATCATACAACGCTGCGAACCATTATTCGTGTGATTAATATCGAAAACCAATTTTGGTTTTCAATCGGGAGCGTCAAGACACTCCCCTACAATCACGACGATAAGGTTGAGATTGCCACAGCTCTTGCGAGCTACGCAATGACAATCATGATTTGAGGATCGCGGCACAGCGGGCGCAGAGGGTGGGATGCTCGGCGTCGGAGCCGACGGTGGTGGAATATGCCCAGCAGCGTTCGCATTTTTCGCCTTCCGCCTTGGTGACGGCGACCTCGAGCTCAACATTGTCCGCTTTTTCGAGCTTGACCTCGGACACGATGAAGACGGATTTCAGCTCGGAAAGCACCTTCTCGATGAAGTCGTATTCTTCGCCGCTCGCCTTGAGGGTCACGCAGGTCTCGAGAGAGGACTTGACGACCTTCTCCTTGATGACGACCTCGAGCGACTTTTTGACGGTATCGCGCAGCTCGTGGATGCGATCCCACGCGGCGATAAAGTCATCGTCAACGTCGATGGCGACGGTCTGCGGCATGCTGTTATACAAGACGTTCTCGGCGTCGTCGGCGGCACGGTGCGGCAGGTATCTCCAGATCTCGTCAGCGGTGTATGCCAGGATAGGAGTGAGCATACGGGTGAGAGAATCGAGGATCAGATACATCGCCGTCTGTGCGGCGCGGCGCTGTTTGGAATCCGCCTTTTCGGTATATAATCTGTCCTTGAGTACGTCGAGATAGAAGTTGGACATATCGACGACGCAGAACTTGTGGATGGAATGATAGACCTGATGGAACTCGAATTTATCGTAGGCGTTCAGGCACTTGGTGATCAGCTCATTGAGCTTGACGACAGCCCACTTGTCGATGGGCAAAAGGTCGTTCGCGTCCACCATATCCTTTTCGGGATCGAAGTCATTCAGGTTGCCGAGGATATAACGAGCGGTGTTGCGGATCTTGCGGTACGCCTCGCTCATCTGCTTTAGGATATCGCGCGAAATGCTGATATCGGACTGGTAGTCGGAGGACGCGACCCACAGACGGAGCACGTCGGCGCCGTACTGCTGTGTGACCTCCTGCGGGCTGATGCCGTTGCCCAGCGATTTAGACATCTTGCGGCGTTCCATATCGAGGATCATGCCGTGGGTCAGGACGGTACGATAGGGCGCCACGCCCTGAGTAGCGACAGAGGTGAGCAGGGAGCTCTGGAACCATCCGCGGTACTGGTCGTTACCCTCGAGGTACAGATCGACAGGCGCGCCCAGATACGGACGGCGCTTGCAGACAGCGCGCCAGGATGAACCGCTGTCGAACCATACATCCATGATGTCTTTCTCTTTATCAAAGGACGAGGAACCGCACTTGGGGCACTTGGTGCCCTCGGGCAGGATCTCGGACGCGTCCTTCTCAAGCCAGACGTTGGAGCCTTCCTTACCGAAGAGGTCGGCTACCGCGAGCATGGCTTCTTTATTGACATACGGCTCGCCGCAATCCTTGCAGTAGAAGATCGGGATCGGCACGCCCCACTTGCGCTGGCGGGAGATACACCAGTCCTTGCGGTCGCGTACCATGGCGGTGATGCGATCCTTGCCCCATGCGGGGATCCACTCGACGGTGTTGATCGCGTCGACAGCCTTGTCCTTGAAATCATCCACGGAGCAGAACCACTGATCGGTGGCGCGGAACAGGATCGGGGTCTTGCAGCGCCAGCAGTGCGGATACTGGTGGATGATCTTCTTTAAGGCGAACAGCGCGCCTGTCTCGTCGAGATAGATCGCGATCTTTTTATTGGCTTCATCTGTCGTAAGACCGGCAAACTGTCCGGCTTCCTCGGTCAAAACACCGTCGCCGTTGACGGGACAAACGGTGGGGATATCGTAATTCTGGCAGACGTTGAAGTCGTCTACACCGTGTCCGGGAGCGGTATGGACACAGCCGGTGCCGCTCTCTAAGGTAACGTGCTCGCCGACGATCAACAGGGATTCGCGGTCGAGGAAGGGATGCTGCGTCTTCATATACTCGAGCTCAGCGCCCTTGATGGTCGCCACGACCTCATAGTCGGTCAGCTCCGCCTCCGCCATCGCGTTCTCATACAGATCGGTCGCCATAACATAGTATTCGTCGCCGCATTTGATGACGGAATACTCATAGCGCGGGCCGACGCAGATCGCAAGGTTCGCGGGCAACGTCCATGTGGTGGTCGTCCAAATGACGAAGAACACCTTAGAGGGATCAATACCCATCGCGGCGAACTTGCCGAGGTCATCGGTCACACGGAACTTGACATAGATGGAATGGCAGGGATCCTCGGCGTATTCGATCTCCGCTTCCGCGAGAGCCGTCTTACACTCGGGACACCAGTAAACGGGCTTGAGACCCTTGTAGATATAGCCCTTGTCCGCCATTTCGGCAAAGACCTTGATCTGCTCCGCCTCAAACTCGTGGCGTAAGGTGATGTAAGGATTGTCCCATTCGCCGATACAGCCCAGTCGCTTGAACTGGCTGCGCTGGTCGTCGATATAGCCCGTGACGAACTCCTCGCAGAGCTTTCTTAATTCTAATACAGAAATATCCGCAGAAGAACCGATGCCTGCCTTAGCGCGCGCCTTGAGCTCGGTGGGCAGGCCGTGGGTATCCCAACCGGGGACAAAGGGCGACTGGAAGCCCGCCATGTTCTTATATCGAACGATAAAGTCCTTTAAAATTTTGTTCAGGGCGTGACCGAGGTGGATATCGCCGTTGGCGTAGGGAGGGCCGTCATGCAGCACATACTTGGGCTTGCCCTCGTTCTTCTCGATCAGCTTGTCATAGACCTTCTCCTCCTCCCAGCGCTCGAGCGTTTTGGGCTCAGCCTTGGGAAGACCGCCCCTCATGGGGAATTCGGTC
>DNIP01000116.1:5561-12207 GCA_003499325.1 Oscillospiraceae bacterium | reverse complement strand
CACAAGGTACAATGTTGTAATGCAGGATTACAAAAGCGAAAAAACGGCTTGAAACCTGAACGCACCGCTCTGTCAACATTGCTTTGCAGGGTGGTGCTTGCTTTTTGAGCGGCGCCGTTGTAAGATGAAGTCAAGCAAAGCAACCGAAAGGATGAGCAACATGGAAAACAACAAACCCGACTTTATGAAAAACCGTCCCCCGGCGGCTTCGGCAAATCAAATCAAAGACGTATACAGCACGCAAAAGTCATCTACACGCACAACGGTGACAGTAGTGCTTGCCGTAATCGATCTGATTATACTGATCATCGGGCTAGTAACGGGAAATTGGTTTTTGACCGTCATCTTCGGACCCTTGCTGGTGGTATTCGTGCTGTCGATCATCATCGGTATCAGGGCTGACAGGCAGAATACGCCCCCGGTATCAAAGGATACTTCAGAGGCGATATTCAAGGAACATGAATAGGAAGGAAGTTGAATCATGGCTGAATTCGGAGAAAACATTCGCAAGGCACGCGAGGAGATGGGCATCACCCAACAGACGCTCGCGGACAAATTATATGTGACGCGACAGGCGGTGTCGCGGTGGGAGAACGGCTCGCGCTATCCCGACCTGTTGACCGCCAAGGCGCTTGCCAAATCGCTTGATACCTCGCTCGACGACCTGCTCACGGACGACGATATGCGCACCTATCCCGAGGTCAACCCCGTGATCGAGTACCCCCTGCACAAGCGCGTGCAGACCGCGCTGTTGGCAGTAGCGTGCTCCGTCATTCTGATCCTGACGTTCTGGAACATTTTCTATAACATGACCGATTTTCGGGCGTTCAGAACGGTATACGAATCTACATGGCTGATCGCTACCGCAGTCTTTTTCGCGCTGGTCACTGCCATCCTTTTCTACGGCGTCATCAAATCCGTCAAGGACGCCTTGACCCCACGAGTGGCGGAGAGGATCATGGTATCCATCGTCACACTGAATCTCTTGTTTAATCTGTTCCGCTACTATCTGAGCTGGCGCAATTATACGCTCCTGCAAGGATCATCTCTTGCGGTGGTTGTCGCAATCCACATCGCGTATATTATTATTTTGTTACGATTCTTCCGCTCAAAGAAGCCGTGCAGTCCGCTCCCGATCTATATCTTTACGGGGGTATATATCCTGTTGGGATTGATCGACTATGCCCTCGGTCTGATCGCGGTCATCGGAACAGCGCAATTACGCAGTTACCTGACCAACTCCACGCTGAATTCACTTGCCCTGCTGACGGTCGAGATCCTGTTCATCTACATGACGGCGGTGCTCCATCGTAAACGCAAGCTGGCAAAAACACAGGCATAACCAACAAAGGCACAGCGCTGTAAACGCTGTGCCTTCGCTTATACTTTATTCGGTTGAGATTGCCGCACCCCGTAAACGGGGTTCGAAATGACAATTTGTATATTCCTAATCAAACGAGATATCCAGCTCCACGGGGCAGTGATCCGAGCCCATGATATCGGTGTGGATGCACGCGTCTATCACTTTATCCATCAAACGGTCGGACACGATGAAGTAGTCGATGCGCCATCCGGCGTTGTTCTTGCGGGCGTTGAAGCGGTAGCTCCACCACGAATACACGCCCTCGGTATCGGGGTTCAGGCTGCGCCATGTATCGGTAAAGCCCGAGCTGAGCACCGCGGTCATCTTCCGGCGTTCTTCATCCGTGAAGCCCGCGTTTTTGCGGTTGGACTTGGGATTTTTGAGGTCGATCACCTGATGCGCGACGTTGAGATCACCGCAGAAGATAACGGGTTTTTTCTCGTCGAGCGATTTGATATAGGCGAGGAAATCATCCTCCCATTTCATACGATAATCAAGGCGTTTGAGCTCATTCTGACTGTTCGGCGTGTAGACCGTGACGAGGTAGAAATCCGCATACTCGAGCGTGATGACGCGTCCCTCGCGGTCGTGCTCCTCGATCCCGACGCCGTAGCTGACATTCATCGGCGTGTGCTTGGTGAAGATCGCCGTGCCGGAATAGCCCTTCTTTTCGGCATAATTCCAGTAACTCTCGTAGCCGTCAAAGGACAGGTCGATCTGCCCCTCCTGCAATTTCGTTTCCTGCAAGCAAAAGAAGTCCGCGTCAAGCGCGGTGAAGATATCCTTAAACCCTTTATTGACAACAGCCCGCAGACCGTTGACGTTCCATGAGATGAATTTCATTGGTAATCCTCCGGATTATTTGAGTGAGGAGTGAGGAGTTAGGAGTTGATGGAGGGCTTGAGGAGTTGTCCAAATCTCTGATTTGGTTTACAACTCCCATGCAACAGCGCTCCAAGAGCGAATTTATTCGCGATTGGCTAAGCGCCACTGCCCGCCCTCACCCATTTGTAGAATAATATCAAACCTACATACAAATCAAAAACGCGTCAGCGTTTCCCTTAACTCCTCACTCCTAACTCCTCACTCCTAACTATGACAGTGCTTCCACAATCCGCTCGAACTGCATGCTGTGGCTCGCCTTGACTAAGACGGTGTCGCCGGGCTGTAAATAGCGCTTGATCCTGTCGATGCACCGCTCCACGGTGGCGGCGTAATACGCGCCCTCGCCGTAGCCCTCGGCGGTCGCTTCACTGAGCGGCCCTACCGCTACCAGCATATCGATGCCGACCTTCTTAGCGTAAGCGCCGACCTCACGATGCAGGGCGAGCTCATCCTTGCCCAGCTCCTTCATGTCGCCGAGGACGGCGATCCGTCTGCCGCTGAGCTTAGACAGCGTATCCAGTCCCGCCTTGGTGGAGGTGGGGTTGGCGTTGTAGCAGTCGTCGATGATGGTCAGGGTGTCGGTTTTGATGATGTGATTGCGCGAGCCGACGTTCTCAAAGCTCTCCAGCCCCCGCTTGATCTCGTCGGCAGAGAGCCCGAGCTGTGTGCCCACCGCCATCGCGCACAGGGCGTTGAGCACATTGTGCCGCCCCATGGTCGGGATCGTGACGTCGATCCTCATTTCAGGCTCCCTTTGGTAAAGGTGCTCCCCGTTGGGGAGACGTCGCGTAGCGACAGAGGGGGAGCCGCTTCCGGCGAGGAGGCTGTCACCGTCAGGTGACTGAGGGATTGCATCAATCGAGCGAGATTCATCTCGCGACAAACCATGTATCAGTGTGCACCCGATGCCGTCGAGCCCCTTTTCCGTGATATTCTCGGCGCGGTATTCATCGTTGCCGGTGCCGTAGAAGATCGGGCGGATGCCGTGGTAATCCGTGACGGTGCGCAGCTTGTCGTCATCGTGACACAGGATGATGGTGCCGTCCTTTTTCAGGTATCGGAACATCTCGGTCTTGGCGCGCAGAACGCCGTCGCGGTCGCCGAGATTCTCCAGATGACAGTAGCCGATATTGGTGATGACAGAGATATCGGGCTTCACCATCTTGGACAGGCGCGTCATCTCGCCGAAGCCGGAGATCCCCATCTCGATGACGGCGACCTCATGCTCCTCCTCCAGACCGAAGAGGGTGATCGGTACGCCCAGCTCATTATTGAAGTTGCCGCCCGTTTTATGGACGTTGTATTTTTGCGCCAGAACCGCGCTGATAAATTCCTTGGTAGAGGTCTTGCCGACCGAGCCGGTGATGCCGATGAACGGGATCGTGAACAGCGAGCGATAATACTCGGCAATGCCCTTGAGCGCGACGAGCGTGGAATCGACCCGAATGTAGTTGATATCGATATCGGGCTTTTCCTCACACAGCACGCAGACAGCGCCCTGCTCGGCGACCGCGGGGATAAAGCGGTGACCGTCAACGCGCGCGCCCTTGATCGCGGCAAAGAGCGAGCCCTCGCCCGCCTTGCGGCTGTCGGTGACGATGGATGTGATCTTTAGTTCGGGATCGCCGTGCAGCGTACCGCAGCACGCCTTGGCGACTTCATGTAATGTGATCGGTTTCATAGGAATCCTCCGAAATCGGTGAACGGTGAACGGTGAAGGGTGAACGGTGAAGGGAGGGCTTGAGGAGTTGTCCAAATCTCTGATTTGGTTTACAACTCCCATGCAACAGCGCTCCAAGAGCGAATTTATTCGCGATTGGCTAAGCGCCACTGCCCGCCCTCACCCATTGATATGAATACGTTGATGCTTCCTCTCAAAACATAGGAATCCAAAAATCCGCAAGGATTTTCCCACCACCGTTAACCGTTATCCGTTATCCGTTAACCAAATCATTTATTCAAAGAAAGCTCAATAATCTTTTCGCACAGATCGGCGTATTCGATGCCCGCGGCGGCGGCCTCCTGCGGGAGCAGTGACATCGGGGTCATGCCGGGCAGGGTGTTCGCCTCCAGGCAATAGAGCTTGTTGTGATCGCCGAGCAGAAAATCGACTCTGCCGTAGACCTTGAGGCGCAGGGTCTCGAAGGCGTGCTCCGCCTCCTCCTGCATCTTCTTGGCGACCTCGGGATCGAGCTCGGCGGGACAGACCTCCTCGGTCGCGCCCTCCTGATACTTGTTCTCGTAATCATACCAGCCGTCCTTGGGGATGATCTCGATGACGGGCAGCGCCTTGCCGCCCAAAATGCCGACCGAGAACTCGCGGCCTTTGATGTATTCCTCCACCAGCACGTCGTCGTCATAGCGGAACGCCGCGCCTACCGCGGCGACAAACTGCTCGGGGTCGCCGACGATCTGCACGCCCACGGAGGAACCCGCGGAGCAGGGCTTGACAACGCAGGGGAACTTGCACCAGCTGTCGAGGTAGCCCGCTCCCATGAACTCGCGCTTGAACAGGCGGCTCATCGGGGTCGGTACGTTAGAGTTGAGGAACACGCCCTTGGTCACGCCCTTGTGCATTGCAATCGCGGAGCCGAGGTGATCGGAGCCGGTGTATTTGATGCCGTGCAGCTGCAGCGCCGCCTGCACGGTACCGTCCTCTCCCTCGCCGCCGTGGAGCCCGAGGAAGGTGATATCCGCCGCCTGACACAGCTCCAGCACATGGTCGCCGAAGTAGCTCGCGGACTGATTCTTGCGGCTCTTTCTGACCGCCTCGATATCGGGCGCTTCGGTCTCGATGACCGCGTCGCCCGCAAAATCATAATTCTCCTCAAAGAGCCTGTCGGCGTCAAAATCGTCGCCCTCATAGCCCACATATACGTCGATCAACACGACTTGATGCCCCTTTGACCTGAGCGCCGCCGCGATCTTGGAGCCGGATAAGATCGACACATCACGCTCGGAGGAAAGCCCCCCGGCTAATACCACTATTCTCATAAGATTACCTCAATTCTTAATCAATTTATCAAGGAAATGTAGGGGAGGGGTGCTCCCCGTTGGGGAGACGTCACGAAGTGACAGAGGGGGAGGCGTCTCCGCCGAGGAATGCTCCTCCCAAACGTCAAAGAAAGATGATGTGATAATGCGAAGCAACTGCAACCTATGCTTCGCAATGTTGCTCACGCAACACGGGAGGAGCAAGCCCCTCCCCTACTAATGATATGACAGCGTTCCACTCAAAACATAAAGCTATTATATCCCCAGTTCTCGGTTTCTTCAAACTTGACATAGACATGATCGCCGTCCACGTCCATCACGTCCTTTGCGATCTCACACAATCTTGCGGTGAGCGCCTCATAGCTCTCGCGGGGCGCACTATGGAGCAGGCTGACGTCGAAGAACGCGATCGGGGCGTCGTTCTTTCCGCCGAAATACAGGCGGCGGTTGTCCGAGATCTCGACCATCAGGTAGCGCTCGGATTTACCCAGCAGGGTGATTGCCTCACCTAAAGCGGATTTGAGCGCGAGCTCCTTGTCGGATGATACGGGTGATGAAAACTTCGCATTGATAAAAGGCATGGTGTACCTCCTTATTTCTCATTTCTGATTGTTTCTATTATAATCCATCCTGCCGCTATAATCAACCAAAACAAACGATTATTTTGTGATTATTTTCTCTTTACATATTGCGAACCTGTCAGATTGATGGTATAATGGATTGTAACTAATTGTGTTTTATACAAAACATATAAGGAGGAATTATTATGCCATTAGTTAACGCGAAAGAAATGCTCACCAAAGCTAAGGCCGGTCACTATGCTGTCGGTCAGTTCAACATCAACAACCTTGAGTGGACCAAGGCGATCCTGCTGACCGCCGAGGAGCTCAAATCCCCCGTCATTCTCGGTGTATCCGAGGGCGCAGGCAAGTATATGTGCGGCTACAAGACCGTCGTCGGTATGGTCACCGCGATGATCGAGGAGCTGGGCATCACCGTTCCCGTAGCGCTCCACCTCGACCACGGCTCCTATGAGGGCGCGAAGAAGTGCATCGAGGCGGGCTTCTCGTCCATCATGTTCGACGGCTCTCACTATCCGATCGAAGAGAACTTCGCTAAGACCAAGGAGCTGGTCGGCATCTGTAACGATCTGGGTCTGTCCATCGAGGCAGAGGTCGGCTCCATCGGCGGCGAGGAAGACGGCGTTGTCGGCATGGGCGAATGTGCTGATCCCGAAGAGTGCAAGATGATCGCCGATCTGGGCGTCACCATGCTCGCGGCAGGTATCGGCAACATTCACGGCGTATACCCCGAGAACTGGCCGGGTCTGTCCTTCGAGACCCTCGACGCGATCCAGGAAAAGACCGGCGACATGCCGCTCGTACTCCACGGCGGTACCGGTAT
>DNIP01000116.1:0-5455 GCA_003499325.1 Oscillospiraceae bacterium | reverse complement strand
AAGATCAACGTCAACACCGAGTGCCAGCTCGTATTTGCCGAGGCGACCCGCAAGTACATCGAGGCGGGCAAGGATAAAGAGGGCAAGGGCTTTGACCCCAGAAAGCTGCTCGCTCCCGGTACCGAGGCGATCAAGGAGAAGGTCAAGGAGAAGATGGAGATCTTCGGCTCCGTCGGCAAGGCGTAAGGCACGCGTGCCTTACAGGTGATCCCATAGGATGACCGCAATACAAAACATCATGCCGCTGTCCACGGACGGCGGCTTTTGTTATGCAGCAACGTCGCAGAGAATCCGTAAGGGTCGGCGGGATACACGTATCCGACACGCGTGTCCGACACGCGTGTCCGACATCCCGCAAATGCAACGCCGAAAGCAAAAACAGCACCGCCGAAACGGTGCTGCTCTATTATTCGTTATCAAAAATCATGCTGTGAATACTGCGGATTGGCTATCTTGTTATTCTTGACGATCGACAGGAAGTCATCGAAGGAATCGTATCCGTTGAAGCCATCCGCGTATTTGAAGAACATGAGGTGTCCGCCCTCGCCGGACTTGTCATAGACCAGGTCGCCGTTCGACTTCACCACGAGGTTGTCATACCACACGCTCACATAACGGTCGCCGTAATCCGTGCCGTGGCTGTCGATATGTACCTTGTAGACGTCCCACACGGTATTGGTGTTGGTATCGGGGTCATAGCGCAGATACAGGCACTGACGCTCGAGCGCCTTGAACCGTTCAGCGGACATGCCCTGCGCGTCTTTCAGATCATCCTTGCTTTTGGTTTCGATATCCGCCATCACATCGGATGAAAAATTCTCGAAATCAGACTCCACGCCCTTGAGCCCTGAAACGTTATACGCCTTGGTGACTGATTTGATCATCGCGTTGTCATCCACGGGACTGAACTCGATCTTGACGGACTCGCCGTTGCTCAGGCTGCCGTCCTCATAGCTATACGTTCTGATATCATGCGCGCTGAAGGGAGCGTCGTCATGATAGGTATACACAATATGCCCGCTGCCGTTGAGCCCCTCAAACGATACGTCGATATAGGACGACGGATCGGTGAGTCTGGCGTCCATCACCTTGACGAATACCGCGCCGACGGCAAAGAGAATGATAAAGATCAAGATAGGCGTCAGGCAGCCGACGGCTCCGATGACACGCCCCTTCGCCTTTCTGCTCTGCTCCCGCTTCTCCGCCTGCTTCACCTGCTGCCGCTCAAATTCCTGTCTGGCTCTGCGTTCGGCTTCATTGAACTCCGCCTCCGCCTTGTACTTGCCCTTGAAGGCCTCATACGCCTTTTGCTCCGTTGAGCGTGTATCCAGCTCCAACAGGGAGTCACAAAACGGGCATTTTGTCAGCGGCTTGCCGTTCGCATCGGGAACGATCGTGCCGCCGCAATGCGGACAATTCCATGATTTCATTTCTGACATTCGATTCAAACTCCTATGCTCCGATTACATGATCAAAAGCCCGTGACACGCATTTTTATCGGCGTCACGGGCTTTGCGATATCTTTTATCTATCTGTGTCCGACAGAATCAACGCAACCGCCTGTTGCTTATCTTCTGCCTCTGCCGCCGTCACGACGTCCGCGACCTCTGCCGCCGTCGCGACGGGGTCTGCGCTCCTCATCGGGGTTGTTCTCGGGGGTCAGGCCGTCCACCTCGATCAGAACATCTCTGCGGCTGAGGTTGAGTCTGCCCTTGTCGTCGATCTCCTGCACCTTGACGCGGATGACGTCGCCGACGTTGACCACATCGGTCACCTTATCGACACGCTTGACGTCGAGCTGGCTGATGTGTACCAGACCCTCCTTGCCCGGAGCGATCTCAACGAACGCACCGAAGTCCATCAGGCGGGTGACCTTGCCCAGATACATAGCGCCGGGCTCGGGATCGGTAGCGATGGTCTGGATGATCTCGATCGCGCGCTGACACTTCTCAGCGTCAAGACCCGCGACGAATACCTGACCGATCTCGCCCTCTTCCTCAATGTCGATCTTACACTCGCACTGCGCCTGGATCTCCTTAATGACCTTGCCGGACTTACCGATGACCTCGGCGATCTTGTCGGCAGCGATGGTGGTGGTGAACATCTTGGGAGCGTACTTGGAAAGCTCCGCGCGAGGCTCTGCGATCGCTTTGAGCATGACCTCGTCGAGGATGTAGTTACGCGCCTTGTGGGTCTTTTCGAGCGCTTCCTTGATCATCTCGGGCAGCAGACCGCTAATCTTCAGATCCATCTGGATCGCGGTGATACCGTCATGGGTACCGGCTACCTTGAAGTCCATATCGCCNNATCTTGGACGGATCAATCTGCATCATGTCAATCTTCGGAGCGAACTTGGACAGCTCTTTCCGCGGCTCGGAGATAACCGGAGCCATAACCTCGTCCATGATGTAGAGTCTCGCCTCTCTGGTTCTGCGGATAGCCTCCTCCACGATGGGTCTGGTCAGACCGTGGATCTTGATATCCATCTGGATGGAGGTGATTCCCTTGTGGGTACCGCCGACCTTGAAGTCCATATCGCCGAAGAAGTCCTCGAGACCTTGGATATCGACCATGGTCATCCAGCGCTCGCCCTCGGTGATCAGACCGCAGGAGATACCCGCGACAGGCGCCTTGATCGGCACACCCGCGTCCATCAGAGCGAGGGTAGAGCCGCAGACGGAGCCCTGAGAGGTGGAGCCGTTAGAGGAAACGACCTCACTGACAAGGCGTAAGCTGTAGGGGAACTCCTCCATCGAGGGGATCACGGGCAGCAGCGCTCTTTCCGCGAGCGCGCCGTGACCGATCTCGCGTCTGCCGGGGCCTCTGGAAGGTCTAGTCTCGCCGACAGAGTAGGAGGGGAAGTTGTAGTGATGCATATAGCGCTTTTCGGTCTCGTCATCGATACCGTCGAGCAGCTGCATATCGCCGACCGTACCGAGGGTGGCGATGGTCAGCACCTGGGTCTGACCGCGGGTGAACAGTCCCGAGCCGTGTACGCGGGGCAGGATGCCGACTTCACTTGCGAGCGGGCGGATATCATCCATGCCTCTGCCGTCAACGCGCTTCTGCTCGTCTAAGAGCCAGCGGCGGACGATGAACTTCTGGGTCTTGTACAGGCACTCGTCGATCTTCGCCTCGGAGTCGGGATAGATCTCGTCGAATTTCTCGTGAACCGCCTCATAGATGGGCTTGAGTCTTTCGTCACGGACGGTCTTGTCGTCGGTGTCGAGCGCCGCCTTGACGTCCTCCTCGGCGAAGGCCTTGATCGCCTCGAACATATCGTGATCGGGCTCGTTAGAGGGATATTCAAACTTAGGCTTGCCGATCTCGGCAACAATGCCCTTGATGAATTCAATGATCTTCTGGTTCGCTTCATGACCCGCCATGATCGCGTTGTACATCACTTCGTCGCTGACGCAATTCGCGCCGGCTTCGATCATCGCGATACGGCTGTCGGTAGAAGCGACGGTGGTGGACATATCGCTGACCTTGCGCTGCTCCGCGTTCGGGTTGATGACGATCTCGCCGTCTACCAGACCGACGGAAACGCCGGAGATCGGGCCGTTCCACGGAATGTCGGAGATAGAGATCGCGATCGAGGTACCGATCATCGCGGTGATCTCGGGCGCGCAGTCGGGATCGACGGACATGACGGTCGCGACGATACTGACGTCATTGCGCATATCCTTGGGGAACAGCGGACGGATCGGGCGGTCAATGACGCGGGAGGTCAGGATCGCCTTTTCACTGGGTCTGCCCTCGCGGCGCATATAGCTGCCGGGGATCTTGCCCACGGAATAGAGCTTCTCTTCATAGTCCACGGACAGCGGGAAGAAGTCGATGCCGTCCCTCGGCTTTGCGGAAGCGGTAGCCGCTACATGGACGACGGTCTCGCCGTAGCGTACCAGACACGCGCCGTTGGCGAGCTGGGTCATTTTGCCGGTCTCAACGACCAGCGGTCTGCCCGCGAGCTCGGTCTCGAACACGCGGTACTTGTCAAAAGTCATAGCCTTGTTAGCCATAGAGTTACCTCCTGTTTAATGGTTTTGTACAGGATCTTTACAGCCGTTTAGCAATAAAACCAGAGCTCTTTTCAGTTAGGAGTGAAGAGTTAGGAGTTAGGAGTTGATGGTGGGCGTTGCCCACACTTGTTTATATAGGATATTAAACCGTTTTTGTTTGATACTTTAGGAATCAAAAATGCGGAGCATTTCCCGACACTCCTCACTCCTAACTCCTAACTCCTCACTATAGAGGGCTCTCGTTTTACCGCTAAGCTGAACTGTAAAATCCCGAGATTGGATTGGTTTACAAATCGCCTTATGACGAAATGCAGGGCAAACGGATTGATCCGTCTGCCCTCATGCCTACTTGATTACTTACGGATACCGAGTCTTTTGATGATGGAACGGTATCTCTCGATGTCTACCTTGATCAGGTAGTTGAGCAGCGCGCGGCGCTGACCGATCATCTTGAACAGACCGCGGCGGGAGTGATGGTCCTTCTTGTGGATCTTGAGGTGCTCGGTGAGGTCGTTGATCCTCTTGGTGAGCAGCGCGATCTGAACCTCGGGAGAACCTGTGTCACCCTCATGAGTGGCATACTCCTGCATGATAGCAATCTTTTCTTCCTTCAGCATTGTTTTCACCCTTTCTAAGTTTATTGCGCTCCGCATAGTACAGGGCAGGTGAAGTCCTCATCGAGGCGTATCCCCTGAACCATATCGGGCGCCAACGGCACACGCCGAGGTTACTCCCGACGGATACCAACAGTTATCATACCACAATTATTCTCAAATGTAAAGAAAAATCGGATAGAACTTCTTCCTATTTTAGCGGATATCAGCCGTCTTTTTTGGACAAATTACCCATCAATTCCATCGCCTGCTTCTTCTCAGCCTTTGAGAGCACCCGATAGCGGGCGATCAGACCGCGCTCATCCTTACTGAGCTGATAGATGGGGCTGTCAGCCCGGGCGGAATCTCTCAGGCGTTTGGCACGCTCGTCATCGTCCGGCTCGTCGGGCAGCAGCTCCGTAGGACTGACGTTGAAGATCCTCGCGAGCTTCATCAGCGTTTTGACGTTGACAGGGGTCTTGCCCGACTCGTACTTGGTGTAGCTCGAGCGCTCGATGTTCAGCGCGTCGGCGACCTGCTGGTGCGACAGCGCGCATGCCTCACGGTAGAATCTCAGCTTCTCGGCGACCCCCTTGTTCTTTTGATCCATATGGCACCTCCCGCGGCATAATCGGAATCTGTGATCCCATCCTCAGTATAGCGTGAAAATAATTCACATTCATTTTCTGGTGAATAACTTTCACATACCTGAGTATGCCCCGAAACGCGGGAGATATGACGGCGGCGAGATCGCACAGACAAGGCTGACGATCTGTTTGAGCACATGAATCCAATTCGGTATTTTTGTGACTTTTATACTAATCCTTGATAAAAAGATTT
>DNIP01000013.1:4889-7511 GCA_003499325.1 Oscillospiraceae bacterium | reverse complement strand
GCGCAGGAGCCGTTCATGCGCTCGTCCAGTCCGCCGGTGAAGAAGATGATCTTCGCGTCCTCGCCGCCCAGCTCGATCACCGCGTCGGTGTCGGGCTGCATACAGCGCACACATTCGGCGGTCGCATAGACCTCCTGCACAAAGCTCAGCCGCGCGGCATTCGCCATGCCCATGCCCGCCGAGCCGGACACCGCAACGGTAAAGCTGCGGCCGTCGAGCAGCTCCTTGATCGCTTCGATCATCTCGAGCGTCTTTTGGCGTACTTGTGAGAAGTGGCGTTCGTAGCGGCTGTAGATCAGCTCGCCGTCGTCGATCAGCGCGAGCTTAGCGGTCGTGGAGCCGATGTCGATGCCCAGCAGCAGATTGCCCTCTGTTCTGTTTTTCGGATCGTTGATTTTCATGTTGTCCTCTTATATGGTGACATTTTCGTGAGTCGGCAAAACGCCGTCGAATGATGTCGGTTTTTACATTATAATAAAAATACCCACACTATTTTACCACCTTTTGGAGCAAATGCAAGTTTTGACTGCGATTTCACTGTAGTAAAAATACGGACAAATAGGAAAAAATATGTGTAAATTACCTATGCCCCTTGCTATTTGCGCCCTAATGATTTATGATGATAGTAATATCGTTAGGAGGAAAAGAGAATGAAACGATTATTGACCTTGCTGCTTGCGGGTGTGCTGGCGGCAGGCGCGTTAAGCGCGTGCGGCTCCGTATCGAAAAAAGAAACCAATACAGCCCCTACCGACGCACCTCTCCCCACCTATGCCACCTCGTCCAAATCGGCCGGAGCAGACAGCGCCGAGGATGATCCCGAGGCAGTTTCTTCCAACGCGAGTGATGAAGAAAGGAAAGGCGAGGACTCGATCGGTACACTCTCGGATTATGTCAAAAATGCGCGCGAGACGGTCATCGTCCAGGGCGGCGGTACAGAGAAGCGCTGCCGTATCCCCAAGATCCTGCTCGACAGCAGCGACGCCAAGGCGGCGAACAGTGAGATCACCGCAAAATACGGTGAGATCTTTGACGCTCCCGATCGACACAGCTATATCATCTCGCTGGATTATGAAGCCTATTTGTATGACAAATTTCTCAGCGTCTATATCAACTGCCGCGTTGACGGCGGCAACAGCGACGGACTGTGCTTTTGCTTTGACGTCACCACGGGTAAGGTGCTCGGCAGTGAAACGCTCTGCTCCATGCTCGGCCGCGATTACAACACGGTTCTCGGTAAGCTGAAAGACAACCTGACCTCGTATTATGACAAGAAATTCAGTATGCTGCAGGACAATGACGAGATGAGAAGTCAGACGCTTGCGGACAGCAACGTTGATTCCTCCAAAATGTTTCTCAACGAATCCCATCAGCTCATGGCGATGGTGAACATCTATGCCGCTGTCGGCGGCGGACAATGGGTCGAAACGATCTCCGCGGAATAAAGAAGACAGATAAAATACGCCCTGCGGCTGATAAAACCGCAGGGCGTTTGTTGTTGATTCTTGGGATAATCCTAACTTTATTTTATCGGTTGCCGGAATCGTCGTCATCGTCCTGGTCGGCGTCGATGATGTCGGCGATAATCTCGCGTTCATCCATGTGGTATTTCACGCCGCGGATCTCCTGATAATCCTCGTGTCCCTTACCCGCTAAAACGATGATATCACCCGGTTCGGCGTTCTCAATACAGTAGCGGATCGCGTCGATACGGTTGGGGATGACGATGTACTTGCCGCCGACCTTGTCGAGGCCGACCTTGATGTCCGCGATAATGTCCATCACGTCCTCATAGCGGCTGTTGTCCTCGGTGACGACCGAGAGATCGGAGAGCTTGCCGCTGACCTCGCCCATCTCAAAGCGGCGGGTCTTGGGACGGTTGCCGCCCGCACCGAACATGGTGATCAGGCGGTGGGGCTTGTATTCGCGCAGGGTAGAGAGCACGTTCTCCATCGATACGGCGTTGTGCGCGTAGTCGATGAGCATGGTGTAGTTGCCGGGCACCGGCACGACCTCGACTCTGCCCTTGACCTTGACGTTCTTTAATCCGTCGAGAATGCTCTGTTTGTCGATATCAAAATGGCGGCATACCGCGATCGCGGCAAGCGCGTTGTAGACGGAGAAGCGACCCGGGATCGCGACGTTCACGCTCAGCTCCTCGGTGCCGGTGGTCTTGAAATGCACGCCGATGAAGCCGCGCTTCGCGACCAGCTCGTCGCCGTGCGCGACAAGATCGGCGTCCTCGCTGTAGCCGTAGGTTTCGATTTCGCAGGTGTGACCCTCAATCACGCCCTTTGCGTTCTCGTCATCGATATTGATGATACCGGTCTTGCAGCGCCTAAACAGCAGCGCCTTGCAGGCGAGATATTCCGCCATATCCTTGTGCTCAACGCCGCCGATATGATCGCTCGAGAAGTTGGTGAAGACGCCGTAATCAAAGAGGATCCCGTCAGTGCGGTGCCATTTTAATCCGAGGGATGACGCCTCGATGACCATCGCCTTACAGCCCTCGCTGACCATGCGGCGCATCGCCTGCTGGATCTCGTAGCTCTCGGGGGTGGTGTTGTTGGTTTTGTAGATGCGGTCGCCGATCAGGATGCCCAAGGTGCCGATGGTGCCGGT
>DNIP01000013.1:0-4692 GCA_003499325.1 Oscillospiraceae bacterium | reverse complement strand
GCAGCACGCGCGTCCTTGACGCGGACGACGGTGACGCCGTCATACGCGACGCCCTCATCCTCGACGATCAGCGCCTTCGCGCCGCGCTCTACCGCGTCGGGGATGAACTTGTGACCGTCGACGTTATAGCCCTTGAGCGCGACAAAGACGCAGCCCCTGACGACCTTGCGGCTGTCATAGATCACGTCCTTGATATTGACGTCAAGCGAGCCCGCGTCTACGGTATATTCACAGTTTTGCAGTAATTCAATCAGTTTCATAGGAACCTCCGGAAATGACGAACGGGAGTCGGGTTTTGACCGAAAACGGCGACTCCGTTCCGTAATGACAGTTTAGATACCTCTATATTATACATAGAAAACAGGTCGGATGTCAATGCGTCTTTTCGAGCGCAAAAAGTCGATTTAGTAAAATTATACGAAAAAAACCTAAAACTTCGGCGCGGTGCAAAATTAATTCCGAAACAGAAAAATAAAGCCGTCAGTTGACAACGAAGAACAGTGCTGTGGCAAGAGTTCACTGACAAGTTGCACAAAAGCGAAACTGTAATAATCAACAAAAACAAATAATACAATTTGTACAAAGCAAACAACAATCGATTTTTCAATAGTCAAAACGAACAAAAATCAAATTTATAATTAATATTTTAGATAAAAAGTACAAAAGGAGTTGAAATTACCCACGGAACTATGGTAAAATTTATACAGTGATTAGGTGCGCCGGTCCGGATTCTCGGTGCAGCTATCCAAAAAAATATTTTTGGAAAGAAAGAAGGAAAACAATCATGAAAAAGATTCTTGCGCTGTTGCTGGCAGTTCTGATGCTCGCATCCGTACTCGCTGCCTGCGGCGGCAACAAAACCACCAATGATCAGAAGAGCGCCGCATCGGGTGACATTTTCCACGGCGAAAATGACATCAAGCTGCTCGTATGGGCTCCCGAAGCCGCTGTTCAGCTGACCCAGACTCTGTGCGAAAACTTCAAGTCCGAGCATTCCGACAAGAACATCACCATCGAGGTTAAGCCTCAGGAAGAGGGCGACGTAGCTGCTCAGATCCTGAACGACCCGGAAGTTGCCGGCGACGTATTCAGCTTTGCCTGCGACCAGATGAACCGTCTGGATAAGTCCAAGGTTCTCGATCCCGTTCCCTCTGATTTTGTTACCGAGATCAAAGAGCGCGATTCCGAGTCCTCCATCGAAGCCGCTACCATGAAGGGCGAGCTGCTGGCTTACCCCGAGACCGGTGAGAACGGCTACTATCTCGTATACGACAAGAGCGTTGTTACCGACGAAGATGCTAAGACCTTCGAGGGCGTTCTCGCAGCTTGCAAGAAGGCCGGCAGAAAGTTCAGCATGGACGCGGGCAACGGTTTCTATTCCTGCATGTTCATGTTCACCGGCGGCCTTGAGATTCAGGGCCTGAGCGACGCAGGCGTACAGCAGTTCAACAACTATGATGAAGAGAAGGTTGTTGATTCTCTCGAGGCATTCGCAAACCTGTTCCATGAGTACAGTGACATCTTCCAGTCCGATAACGTTGATAAGATCGGTTCCGGTATGGCTCAGAACCCCAGATCCGTAGCGGCAGGTATCGACGGCTCCTGGAACGCTGCTACCATCAAGGAGAAGCTCGGCGACGATTACGGCGCTGCTAAGCTCCCCACCATCAACATCAAGGGCACCGACACTCAGATCATCTCCATGAGCGGTTACAAGCTCATCGGCGTTAACGCTCTGTCCAAGTTCCCGTATTCCGCTCATGCTCTGGCTAACTACCTCGCAGGCGAGAAGTGCCAGCTGGAACGTGCGGAGAAGCTCTCCTGGAGCCCCTCCAACAAGGTTGCTGTTGAGTCTGATACCGTTAAGGCTAACCTCGGTTCCATGGCTTGCCTCGAGCAGGCGAAGCACGCTCTGCCCCAGGTCAACATCGCTGATACCTTCTGGTCCCCGATGGGTACCCTCGGTAACTATCTCGTAAAGACCAAGGATATCACCAGAGACGGCATCAAGACCGAATTCACCAAGACCATCACCAACATCAAGGACGAATAATCGTAATTGATTGATGCACCGCAGCAGCGGTGTCGGATATGTTATCCTAATATAAGATTTCTGACAGTCAGGCGGCGCTCTGCCGCCTGACTGAAAGATCGCTTTGAGCGATCCAGCTACCGCTGCGCGGTATTACTACTTAACTGGGAAGTGAACTGATGAAATATATTGATTATGTACAGCTCAATCCCTTCCAGAAATTCGGTTATAATTTCGTAAAGTTCTTCAAGGCTTTACCCGGCAATTTGAAGAAGATCTTCCTTGCGATCGGAAACTTCTTTAAGAATATCTTCGTCGGTATCGGCAAAGGCTTTGCCGGTTATTTCTCGAGATTTGCAAAGGGCGATTGGGCGACCAAATGTTCCTACCTCATCATGGGTGTAGGTAACGCTTCCAAGGGACAGGTCGTCAAGGGATTCCTGTTCCTGCTCGTTGAGGTAGCGTACATCCTGTTCATGGTATTCTTTGGCGCGTTCTACCTCGCAAAGTTCCCGACTCTGGGTACTGTCAGTCCTGTTGATGAGAACGGTCACCGTGTAAGAGACGTCATTCCGGATAACTCCATGCTGATCCTCCTCTACGGTGTTATGACCATTATCATCACCGTTATTTTCTTCTGCGTTTATATTGCTAACACCAAGTCCGCTTACAAAGCACAGCAGACGGTTGCCGAAGGTAAAAAGCCGATCGGCTTCGTTGAAGAGATGAAGCAGTTCCTCGACAGCAAGTTCCATGTAACGCTGCTCGCGTTCCCGACGCTGACGATCTCTGTCTTCACCATCCTGCCGCTGATCTTCATGATCCTGATCGCGTTCACCAACTTCGACAGCGATCATAACGAGCTCGCGCATCTGTTTACGTGGGTCGGATTTGATACATTTAGACAGGTCTTTGAGACGACCGGTAAGGCCTCCATGGGCGCTACCTTCGTCGAGCTGACCGAATGGACCCTGGTCTGGGCTGTATTTGCTACCGTACTCAACTACATCTTAGGTATGGTCGTAGCCCTGATGATCAACAAGAAGGGCATCAAGCTCAAGGCGCTGTGGAGAACACTGTTCGTTGTTACCGTTGCGGTTCCCCAGTTCGTATCCCTGCTGCTCATGAGCCAGATGCTGAATGTTAACGACGGTGCGATCAACACGCTCCTGTGCGATGTGCTGCACCTCATTCCGCAGCATATCGACTTCCTCGGCGGCGATCCGATGGTAGCCCGTATCACGGTTATCGTTGTTAACTGCTGGGTAGGTATCCCCTACACCATCCTGATCACATCCGGTATTCTGATGAATATTCCGGCTGACTTATATGAGAGTGCGACCATCGACGGCGCGGGCCCTGTGAAGTCCTTCTTCAGCATCACTCTGCCCTACATGCTGTTCGTTACCACTCCTTACCTCATCACCAGCTTTGTCGGCAACATCAATAACTTCAACGTTATCTACCTGTTGACGTCAAATCTGCAGAATTCTAATGACTTGTACAAAGCAGGCCACACCGACTTGCTTGTAACATGGTTGTTCAAGCTGACAATGAACGAGCACGACTATAACCTGGCTGCCGCGATCGGTATTCTGGTATTTATCGTCTGCGCTACGATTTCCTTGCTCACCTTCAACCTGACGAAGTCAGCTAAGAACGAGGAGGAATTCTCATGATTAAGAGTTATAAAATTCGCAGAGTTATCTCCAATATCTTTGTCTATGTCCTTCTCGGCGGTCTCGGACTTATTTGGATCTCTCCGCTGGTTTACCTGGTTCTCCATTCCTTCAGAGCTGAGGGTCTGGCGCAGGTTGACTACCTGATCCCCAAGTCCTATTCATTCCAGAACTACATCGATCTGTTCACGGTAACCGGCGGCGGTACCAACTTCCCCAGATGGTTCCTGAACACCTTTATCGTAGCGATCTTCAGCTGCGTTATCTCTACGCTGGCTGTTCTGATGGTTTCCTATTCCTTCAGCCGTCTGAGATTTAAGGCAAGAAAGCCGATGATCAACATCGGTATGATCCTGGGTATGTTCCCCGGCTTCATGACCATGATCGCGATCTATTACCTCTTAAAGGCAATGGGTCTGACCCAGACGCTGGTAGCGCTGGTTATCTGCTACTCGGCAGGCGCAGGCTTAGGCTATCAGATCAGTAAGGGCTTCTTTGATACGATCCCGAGAGCGCTCGACGAGGCTGCGACCATCGACGGCGCGACAAGGAACCAGATCTTCTGGAAGATCATTCTTCCGATGTCAAAGCCGATCATCGTCTATACCGTACTGACATCCTTTATCGGTCCTTGGACGGACTTCATTTTGGCGAAGATCATCATGGGCTCCGCGATCGATAATTACACTGTCGCGATCGGTCTGCAGAACATGCTGGCTGCCGGTAAGTCACTTACCCAGTTCAAGATGTTCCTTGCCGGTTCCGTCGTAGTTGCGGTCCCGATCACAATTCTCTTCCTTATCATGCAGAGATATTATGTAGAGGGCGTTACCGCCGGCGGCGTAAAGGGCTAATCATTTTTGATATTGCAAAGGGCGGGGGTCTCACTCCGCCCTTTTGTGATTTTCGGATGGATTGGCGGAATGCTTCTCCGATTAGGACGATACCCCTCGTCCTTTATACTAAGTATCCATTAAACGC
>DNIP01000098.1:6095-6969 GCA_003499325.1 Oscillospiraceae bacterium | reverse complement strand
ACGCTCTTCTGCGAGCATTACGCCAAGATCGTCAACACCTACCGCGACCTGCCCAAGCTCTATAACCAGTGGTGCTCCGTCGTCAGATGGGAGAAAACCACCCGTCCGTTCCTGCGCACCAGTGAGTTCCTCTGGCAGGAGGGTCATACCCTGCACGAGACCGAGGAGGAGGCGCGTGAGGAAACCTTGAAAATGCTCAAGGTATACGAGGATTTCTACAAAGAGACCCTCGCGATCCCCGCGGTTGTCGGTGAGAAGACCCCCAAGGAGCGTTTTGCCGGCGCTAAGGAGACCTATACCATCGAGCCGATGATGCACAACGGCGTCGCGCTGCAGGGCGGTACCTCGCACTATTTCGGCGACGGCTTTGCCAAGGCGTTCGACATCACCTATACCGGCAGAGATAACAAGCTGCATTATCCGCACCAGACCTCATGGGGTACCTCCACCCGCATGATCGGCGCGCTGATCATGGTACATTCCGACGACGACGGCTTGGTACTGCCGCCCAAGGTCGCTCCCATCCAGCTCGCGATCATCCCGATCGCCCAGCATAAGGAGGGCGTACTCGATAAGGCGAATGCGCTGTATGAAGCATTAAAGACAAAATTCCGCGTAAAGCTCGACGATTCCGACCAGAGCCCCGGATGGAAGTTCGCCCAGTATGAGATGAAGGGCGTGCCCGTCCGTCTGGAGATCGGCCCCAAGGATATCGAGAAGAACCAGTGTGTACTGGTGCGCCGCGATACCAGAGAAAAGCTCTTTGTCTCGCTCGACAACCTCGAGCAGACGATCGCCGAGCTGCTCACACAGATTCACGACGATATGTACAACCGCGCGCTCGAGAATATGAAGGAAAAGACCTATGTCGCCC
>DNIP01000098.1:0-5975 GCA_003499325.1 Oscillospiraceae bacterium | reverse complement strand
ATGTGGTGCGGCGATGTGGCGTGCGAGGATAAGATCAAGGACGTCACCGGCGGCGTAAAATCCCGCTGTATCCCCTTCGAGGAAGAGAACCTCGGCGACGTCTGCGCCTGCTGCGGCAAGCCCGCCAAGCACATGGTGTACTGGGGAAAGCAATACTGATTCCGGTTAACGATGAACGGTGAACGGATAACGGTGAACGGAGGGCTCCGCCCTCACCCGATTGATAAGTCATTCTTATTCGTTTCATTCAATCAATTAGGAATCAAAAATCCGTAAGGATTTTCCCATAACCGTTAACCGTTCTCCGTTATCCGTTAACCGATAAAGAAAGGAGCGGTACTATGCCGATCAAAATACCCAATGATCTGCCTGCCACACAAATTCTCGAAAGCGAGAATATCTTTGTCATGCAGGAAGACCGCGCGATGACGCAGGATATCCGACCGCTCAAAATCGTCATCCTGAACCTCATGCCCACCAAAATCACGACCGAGACCCAGCTCATGCGCCTGCTCGGCAACTCGCCCTTGCAGGTGGATGTGGAGCTGCTGCAGATGGCGAGCCACAAATCGAAGAACACCAGTGAAAAGCACCTGATGAAGTTCTACAAGACCCTCGACGAGATTCGCGAGGAACGCTTTGACGGCATGATCGTCACCGGCGCTCCCGTCGAGCAAATGCCCTTTGAAGAGGTCGACTACTGGGACGAGCTGTGCGAGGTCTTTGAATGGGCAAAGAAGCACGTTTATTCCACCATGTTCATCTGCTGGGGCGCACAGGCAGGGCTGTACTATCGCTACGGCATCGACAAGGTTGACCTGCCTAAAAAGCTCTTCGGCATCTATAACCATATGATCCTCAACCCCAAGCATCCTCTGATGCGCGGCTTTGACGACTATTTCCTGATCCCGCACTCACGCTATACGGGCATTCGCACCGAGGATATTGAGAAGGTGCCTCAGCTCGAGATCCTTGCCACCTCCAAGAAGGCGGGCGTCGCGATCATCTGCTCCAAAAACGGCAGGGAATTCTATCTGCTCGGTCACTGCGAATATGATTATGATACCCTCGCCAAGGAGTATTACCGCGACGTGGAGAAGGGCATCAGGATCAGCAAGCCCTATAATTACTTCCCCGATGACAACGTCAACCGCAAGCCCGTGATGACATGGCGCTCCCATGCGTCCCTCCTGTATTCGAACTGGCTGAACTACTATCTGTATCAGCAGACGCCGTATGATCTGGAGGAGCTCAAGAAAATGTATGAGGCGGAAAACACGTAGTCTTCCTGCGACAGCTTAAGCTAAATTTGGTTAGGCACCGCTAATTTTCGGCTGAAAACCTTGATTTTTTTATTCGATGTGCTACAATGTAGTCAATAAAAACAAGGAGGTCAATTTCATGGCTTATAAGATTTCTGACGATTGCATCTCTTGCGGTGCTTGTGCCGATCAGTGCCCCGTAAACGCTATCTCCGAGGGCGACGGTAAGTATGTTATCGACGCTGACGCTTGCATCGACTGCGGTTCCTGCGCTGATGCTTGCCCTGTAGGCGCTCCTGCTGCAGAGTAATCGAACTAAAGAAACAACCGAGGCTTAGTGCCTCGGTTATTTTTTTGCCGTTTACAACGCGATCTATGTATGGTAATATATAAGTTGACAGTTGACAGTGGAAAGTGGAAAGTTGAAAGTGGAAAATGGAAAGTGATAATCGGGCAGCCTGAATATGATCGGGTGCGGGCAGAGCCCGCCAACAATTTTCAACTTTCCATTTTCAACTTTACACTATAAAAAGGGGAGGGATCGCTATGCGCTTGGAGCCGTTGGGTAACGGTGTGGAGGTCTATGTCACCGACGCCCATCATTTTTCTACCGATACGATACTGCTGGCGCATTTTGCCGCGCCGAAAAACGGCGACAGGATCATCGAGCTCGGCACAGGCTGCGGCACGATCCCGCTGCTTCTGATCCGCGATACCGCGCCGCGGGAGATTACCGCCGTCGATATCCAGCCCGAGGCGATCGAGCTGCTAAAGAACAGTATTCGCCGCAATAGGAATAACGGCATTGAGCGCGCGGCGCTCATTCGCCCTGTTTTGGAAGATATTAGAGCAATCCCTGCGCAGATGCCCGCGGGCGAGTGCGATCTTGTCATCTGCAATCCGCCGTATAAGCTCGGCGGCTCGGGGATCCTCAGCCCTGACAGCGCGAAGCAGATCGCCCTGCATGAAACGGAATGTACGCTCGATGATATTTGCGCGGCGGCAAGCCGACTGCTCCGCTTCGGCGGGCGGTTTGTGATGTGCCAGCGCCCCGAACGCCTGACGGATGTTCTCGGCGCGATGCGTGCTCACGGTATGGAACCCAAACGCCTGCGCATGGTACAGGGCAGGGCGGACAAAGCGCCCAAGCTCTTTTTGTGCGAGGCAAAGCGCGGCGCAAAGCCGGGCTATATGGACGTTTTGCCCGCGCTGATGATCGAGGATGAAAACGGCTTTACCCCCGAGATGCGGGAAATCTACGGAAGCTATAAGGAACATCATGATGGATAAGAACATTTTATACGTGGTCGGTACGCCGATCGGCAACATGGGCGATCTGTCGCCCCGCGCGGTCGCAACGCTGGAACAGGTGGATTTCATCGCCGCCGAGGATACGCGCGTGACCGTCAAGCTGCTGAATCACTTCGGCATCAAAAAGCCGATGGTCAGCTATTTTGAGCACAACAAGCATGAAAAGGGCGAGAAGATCATCGACCGCATTGTAGCGGGTGAGAGCTGTGCGATCGTCACTGACGCGGGCATGCCGTGCATCTCCGATCCCGGTGAGGATCTGATCAAGCAGTGTGAAGAGGCGGGCGTCAAGACCGTTGTGGTACCCGGCCCGAGCGCTGTGATTTCCGCGCTGGCGGTGTCGGGGCTCGAGACAGGCCGCTTCACCTTTGAGGGCTTTTTGTCCGTGAATAAAAAGAGCCGCACGGAGCACCTCGAAAGCCTGCTCGGCGAGCGCCGCACCATGATCTTTTATGAAGCGCCGCATAAGCTCGCCCATACCTTACAGGATTTTTACGCCACATTCGGCGACCGCAGGCTCACCATCGCGCGCGAGCTGACCAAGGTGCACGAACAGATCATTCGCACTACTACCAAACAGGCGGCTGAGCAATATGCCGACGGCTCGCTCAAGGGCGAGATCGTCCTCGTCTTAGAGGGCAAAAAGACGGAAGAACAATCCGAGATCACCCTCTCGGACGCCGTCGCCTATGCGCAGAAGCTGATCGACGGCGGCATGCGCCCCACCGAAGCCGCCAAGCAAGCCGCGGCGATGGCAGGGCTCAAGAAGAATGATATCTACAAGGAATTGATGTAAAGGAGGATTCCCATGAATTACGAAGAAAGCCTGCGCTTCATCCACTCACTCGATAAATTCGGCTCACGCCCGGGGCTTGACCGCGTCAAAAAGCTCTTTCGCACCGTGCCCGAGGCGCTGGGACAATCCTTCATCCATGTCGCGGGCACGAACGGAAAAGGCTCGGTCTGCGCCATGCTCAGCGCCGTTTTACAGCAGGCGGGCTATAAGGTCGGATTGTTCACCTCGCCGTATATCGTCGATTTCCGCGAGCGCATCCAGATCAACAATCAGATGATCGAGAAAGAAACGCTCGCCGAGGCGGTCACCTACTTAGAGCCAAAGCTCAGAAAGCTCAACGAACAGGGCACCGTCATCACGGAGTTTGAGTTCATCACCGTGCTGAGCTTTTACCTCTTCAAAAAGCTCGGCTGCGACATCGTCGTCTGTGAGGTCGGCATGGGCGGTCTGCTGGATTCCACCAACCTGATTCCGTTCCCGCTGTGCTCGGTGATCACGCGCATCGACCTTGACCATACCGCCATCCTCGGCGAGACCATCGAGGCGGTCGCGTTCCAAAAAGCGGGCATCATCAAGAGCTACGGCACCACCGTGACCGCGCCCCAGCCGCGTGAGGCCTTCGCCGTGATCGAACAAAAGGCGCGCCGCGAGCACAACACGCTCTACCGCGCTGAGGACGTCCGCCTGACCGTCACCGAGATGAATCGCGGCGGCACGCGCTTTGTCTATCATGATATGCCGATGCGGCTCCCTTTGCTCGGCTCGCATCAGATCGATAACCTGCGCTGTGCGCTGGCGGTCATCGAGGTATTGCAAAAGGAACACGGCAAGCAGATCTCGCTCGAGAACATCCGTGACGGTCTGCAAAATACCCACCATCCCGCGCGGTTCGAGAAGCTGCGCGAGAATCCCACGGTGATCCTCGACGGCGCGCATAATCCCAACGGCTTGCAGGCGTTCGCGACGGCGGTGCGCACCTATTATGCCGAGGGCGACAAGACCCTGATCATCGGCATCCTCGCCGACAAGGACAGCACTTCGCTGAGCCTGCTCGACGGGCTGTTCAAGCGGATCATCGTGACCGATATCGACAACCCCCGCGCCCTGCCCGCGGCTGAGCTGGCGCGCAAGCTGGGCGGCGTGTGCGACGACATCGAGGTTATCGAGAGCCCTCGTGAGGCGTATGACAAGGCGCTCTCCTACGGCGACGACGTTTTTGTCTGCGGCTCGCTCTACCTCGCGTCTGAGATCCGACCGTATATCATCGGATAATATTTTTCCCGACAACAGAATAATACAGATTACTTAAGCCTATCCTATTACTATTAGTAGTAGGGTAGGCTTTTTTAGTGGAAAGTTGAAAATGGAAAATGGAAAGTTATTAGTGGAAACTGATTTCTATTCCGGGTGCGGGTACCCCGCCCTTAATTTTCCACTTTCCACTGTCCATTTTCAATTGATGATGCTGGGAGGAATACAATGGTTAAGATTACATACAAAAACGGGGTGGTCACCGCCGCCTTGTATGGCGAGATCGACCACCATATCGCGCCGCAGATTCGCGGGGATATTGACGCACAGTGCGAGCACAGCCGCCCCTCGCGGCTGGTACTCGATTTCGGCAAGGTCGGGTTCATGGATTCATCGGGCATCGGGCTTGTCATGGGGCGCTACCGCATGATCTCGCTGCTCGGCGGCAAGCTGGAGGTCGTCAACGTGCCGCCCAATCTGCAAAAGATCTTTGTCCTGTCGGGACTGGAAAATCTGGGGGTGATGAAATGAAAACGGTCAATGAAATGAAGCTCAGCTTTATCTCCAAGAGCGCCAACGAGAGCTTTGCGCGCTCCGCCGTAGCGGCATTTTTACTGCCGCTCGAGCCCACCGTCGCCGAGATCGCCGACGTCAAGACCGCCGTGAGTGAGGCGGTCACCAACGCAGTCGTTCACGCCTACCCTGATACCTTCGGCACGGTCACCATCGAGGCAAAGCTCACCGATAAGGGACAAGCCGTCATCAAGATCCGCGACAGGGGCGTGGGCATCCCCGACGTCAAGCAAGCGATGGAGCCGCTCTATACCACCTCCACCGATGAACGCGCGGGATTGGGCTTTGCGGTGATGCAGAGCTTTATGGACAGCGTCAAGGTGCGCTCGACGGTCGGCAAGGGCACCACCGTCACGCTCGAGAAGAATTTCATCCGCGCCGCCTATGGACAGAAATGAGCTGATCGAACAAAACCTGCGGCTGGTTCACGCCTGCGCCCACCGCTTTGAGGGCAAGGGGATCGAGTATGACGACCTCTATTCCGCGGGCTGCGTGGGGCTCGTTAAGGCGGCGGATCGCTTTGATCGGAGCAAGGGCTTTCGGTTCTCCACCTACGCCGTGCCCGTGATATTGGGCGAGATCAAACAGCTCTTCCGCTCCGGCGGCAGTGTGAAGGTGTCGCGCTCCCTGCAGGAGCTGAGCATGCGCGCGCAGAAGGTGTGCGAGCGCTACCGCGCACAGCACGACGGCGAGATCACGGTCGCCGACCTCGCGGAGCAGCTCGGGGTCGATGCGTATCAGGCGGCTCAGGCGTTGTCCGTTTCCAAGGCGGTGCTGTCCCT
>DNIP01000081.1:4004-7598 GCA_003499325.1 Oscillospiraceae bacterium | reverse complement strand
GTGACCTCGCTGGTGCAGTCGGTGGTCACGCCCGGCGCGGGCAAGGCCGACCAAAAGCTCTTTCGCACCATCCGCGAGATCAGATATACCAAGTACAAAAGGGCGGTGCTCCGCAAGCTGAACGGCACCCCCGAAAAGAACGACGAAACAATCCTCAAAAAGCTCAACAAAAAGGAATTCGTCCTGGGCTCGGACAGCTTCGACCACGACGAATACACCAGAAAGATTTATGAGGATTATATGAAGTCGCGCGAAAACAGTGAGGAATGAAAAGTGAGGAGTTGAGGAGTGAGGAGTGAGGAGTGAGGAGTTAATGGTGGGCGTTGCCCACACCCATTTGTATTTATCACGGGAACTATCTGTCCGTGCTTACGTTATATCAATTCAAAACACGGAGTGTTTCCCACAACTCCTAACTCCTCACTCCTAACTCCTCACTATCAAAACTCCCACTCCTGATGATCGGAGGTACATTATGACTGTAAACGAACTGAAGAATCAACTCAATCTAAAGATCCTCGTAGAGGATGACCTTGACCGCGCGGTGGAGGACTGCTACATCGGCGACCTGCTCAGCTGGGTCATGGGCAGAGCGCCCGCCGACAGCGCGTGGCTGACCGTCATGGGCAACATCAACAGCATTGCCGTGGCGACCTTGGCGGACGTGAGCTGTATCATCCTCGTGGAAAATGCCGCGCTCGACGATAACGCGCGTCAGAAAGCGGAGATGCACGGCGTGAACATTCTCACCACCGAGGAGAACGCCTATCAGCTCGCCGTCAAAATCAGCAAATTGCTTGAAGGATAATTCTTATGCAGAAATATTATTACGACCTGCACCTGCATTCCTGCCTCTCTCCGTGCGGCGATATGGACATGACGCCCAACAACATCGTCAACATGGCAAAGCTCTTGGGGCTGGATGTGATCGCGCTGACCGACCATAACACCTCGCTCAACTGCGAGGCGGCGATCAAGGTCGGCGAGGAGGTCGGCGTACTGGTCATCCCCGGCATGGAGCTGACCACCAGCGAGGATATCCACGCGGTCTGCCTCTTCCCCACGTTGGAAAAGGCGCTCGCCTTCTCACAGTATGTCGACGAGAACCGCATCCACATCAAGAACAAGGCGGAGATCTACGGACGACAGGTGCAAATGAATGAGAACGATGAGGAGATCGGCGAGATCGAGGATCTGCTCCTCCCCGGCTCGTTCATCGGCATGTACGACGCGTACCGCAAGGCAAAGGAGTTCGGCGGCATCTGCTATCCCGCGCACATCGACCGCGACTCGCTGTCGATCCTCGCCGTGTTGGGTGAGATCGACCCCGCGTGCGGGTTTTTCTCCGTTGAACTGGCAGACATCTCAAAACTGGACGAGCTGAGAAAACAGCACCCGATCCTCGACACGATGAACATCATCACCTGCTCCGACGCGCACTACCTCGAGAACATGCGCGACGCCGCGAACACATTGGAGCTCCCCGAGCTGACGAGAGAAGCGGTAATTGAATATCTGGACACCCAAAGATGACCGTCTTGCAAATTGGTAAGACGGTTGTTTCTTTTGCAGGGGGAAAATGAGAACTGAAAGCTGAGTATTTAATCACTCACCGCGAAGCACATCAATTCAGCCGTAGGGTACGGCATTTGAACACGCGTGTTCGACGTACCGAGCATGACGGCATTTCATTGATCGAAAGCCATAGATAGGAACACAGCGTTCCTGCCTTGCGGTACGTCGCAAGCGCCGTACCCTACAGCTCCCTGCGACGTTGCGTTACGGCGGGAGCACCCCTCCCCTACGAATCCGCTGCAACGTTTTCTTGTAGGGTACGGCATTCATGACGTACCGTATGTTTGGTTGAGCAGTCACCCGAACGCTAAGCACATCAATTCAGCCGTAGGGACGATCATCGGACACGCGTGTCCGCCGCTCCCTACAGCTCCCTGCGACGTTGCGTTACGGCGGAGCAAGCGCCCGCCCTGCCCAGTACTTTATTGCTTTAAAACTTGCAAAAGGTAAAGTGTTTTGCAAGAAATAATTCTAATTTAGAAATATAGATTACGCCTTTTCCGGAAAACAAACTTCTGTAAAATCCTATATAAACTGGTTAGCGATAGCTAACCGATAGACCGTGAGAATTCCTGCATTTTTTGCCGATATTTGCACGAAAAATTTGCGTTAATTTATAGACAATTCGACAGGAATGTGGTATGATGATAGCGTAAGTATGTGTAGGTTTTTCAGCATGATAAATCGTGATTTTGCAAGAGCCTATGTGAATGATTCGCTACAATTCACTTACAGAAAATTGATCAAGGAGGAATTAAGATGCTTAAAAAAATCAGCAGCCTGCCGTTCCAGGGCACCCCTGAACAGGAAGCGCAGCTCAAGGACGTCATCGCAAAGCACAAGGATGATCCCGGCGCTGTCATGCCCGTACTGCAGGAGGCACAGGACATCTACGGCTATCTGCCGCTGGAGGTTCAGCAGATGATCGCGGAGGGTCTCGACGTACCCGTAGACGAGGTGTACGGCGTTGCGACCTTCTACAGCCAGTTTGCGCTCTCCCCCAAGGGTAAGTACAACATCAGCGTATGCCTGGGCACCGCCTGCTACGTCAAGGGCTCCGGCGACGTACTCAACCGACTCTCTTCCGAGCTCGGCATTGAGGCTGAGGAATGCACCATGGACGGTAAGTTCTCGCTGACAGCCTGCCGCTGCATCGGCGCATGCGGTCTGGCTCCCGTCATGACGGTCAACGACGATGTATACGGCCGTCTGGTCGCCGACGACGTTCCCTCGATCCTCGCAAAGTATAAGGAAGCATAATGAGGGAGCTATCCCTGAACGTCATGGATGTGGCGCAGAACTCGGTGCGAGCCGAGGCATCTGTCGTTCGCATCACCGTGACCGAGAGCGATCAAGACGATCGGCTGACGATCGAGATCGCCGACAACGGCTGCGGCATGACGCAGGAACAGGTACAACAGGTCATCGATCCGTTCTTTACCACGCGCACGACGCGCAAGGTCGGGCTGGGAGTTCCGCTGTTCAAGCTCAGTGCTGAACAGACAGGCGGCAGCTTTGACATACAGAGCGAAAAGGGCGTTGGCACCACTACCACCGCCTCGTATGTCAAGTCGCACGTGGACATGACTCCCTTGGGAGATATCAACTCCACCGTCAAGATCCTGATCCAATGCAATCCGGATATCGACTTTGTCTACACCTGCACTACGGATAACGGCAGCTTCACCCTCGACACACGGGAGCTGCGCGAGGTGCTGGGTGACGTCAGTCTGGACACGCCCGACGTGCTGGAATGGATCGCGAATTATTTAGAAGAAAATACGAAAAGCATATATGGAGGTGCGTAAAAATGAAATCTTTAGCTGAGTTGAAGGCGATCAGAGATAAGGCGCAGGCTGAGATGCAGATGCGTCAGGAGAACCCCAACGCCGCCCGCGTACTGGTCGGCATGGCTACCTGCGGTATCGCCGCAGGCGCAAGACCCGTTCTCAACGCCTTTGTAGAGGAGATCGCAAAGCGCGGTCTCAAGGACGTCACCGTCACACAGACAGGCTGCAT
>DNIP01000081.1:3171-3804 GCA_003499325.1 Oscillospiraceae bacterium | reverse complement strand
TACACCATCGGCACTGCCACAAGATAAGGAGGACTAAATGTATCGTTCTAATGTACTTGTTTGCGGCGGTACCGGCTGTACCTCGTCAAACAGCTTACAAATTGCCGAGAAGCTCAAGGAAGAGCTGATCAAAAAAGGCCTTGAGAAGGAAGTCAACGTCATCACCACCGGCTGCTTCGGTCTGTGCGCGCTGGGTCCGATCATGGTCGTCTATCCCGAGGGCTCCTTCTACTCGATGGTCAAGATCGAGGATATCCCCGAGATCGTTGAGGAGCATCTCAACAAGGGTCGTATCGTCACCCGTCTTCTGTATCAGGAGACCGTCGAGAACGACACCATCAAATCACTGAACAAAACCGCTTTCTATGAGAAGCAGAAGCGCGTGGCTCTGCGTAACTGCGGCGTCATCGATCCCGAGAAGATCGACGACTACATCGCGCAGGACGGCTATGCCGCTCTGGGTAAGGTTCTCACCGAGATGACCCCCGAGGAGGTCATCCAGACCATGCTCGATTCCGGCTTACGCGGCCGCGGAGGTGCGGGCTTCCCCACCGGCTTGAAGTGGAAATTCGCGCGCGGCAACGACGCTGACCAGAAGTACGTCTGCTGTAACGCCGACGAGGGCGACCCCGG
>DNIP01000081.1:0-3101 GCA_003499325.1 Oscillospiraceae bacterium | reverse complement strand
GGCGACCCCGGCGCGTTCATGGATCGTTCCGTCCTCGAGGGCGACCCCCATGTCGTTCTCGAAGCAATGGCGATCGCCGGCTATGCCATCGGCGCTTCTCAGGGTTACATCTATGTTCGTGCTGAGTATCCGATCGCTGTTAAGCGTTTGCAGATCGCGATCGATCAGGCGCATGAATACGGCCTGCTGGGTGAAGATATCTTCGGCACCGGCTTCAACTTCGACATCAAGATCCGTCTGGGCGCGGGCGCATTCGTCTGCGGCGAGGAGACCGCTCTGATGACCTCCATCGAGGGCAAGCGCGGCGAGCCGAGACCCCGTCCTCCGTTCCCGGCAGTCAAGGGTCTGTATCAGAAGCCCACTACCCTCAACAATGTTGAGACCTACGCGAACATCCCGCAGATCATCTTAAAGGGCGCGGATTGGTTCGCTTCCATGGGTACCGAGAAGAGCAAGGGTACCAAGGTATTCGCGCTCGGCGGCAAGATCAACCACACCGGTCTGGTCGAGGTTCCGATGGGCACCACTCTCAGAACCATCATCGAAGAGATCGGCGGCGGCATCCCCGGCGGCAAGAAGTTCAAGGCAGCTCAGACGGGCGGCCCCTCCGGCGGCTGTATCCCCGCAGAGCACCTCGACATCGAGATCGACTATGATAACCTGCTCGCCATCGGCTCCATGATGGGCTCCGGCGGTCTGATCGTCATGGACGAGACCGACTGTATGGTCGATATCGCCAAGTTCTTCCTCGAATTCACCGTTGACGAGAGCTGCGGTAAGTGTACGCCCTGCCGTATCGGCACCAAGCGCCTCTTAGAAATGCTCGAGAAAATCACCAAGGGTCAGGGTACCCTCGAGATGCTCGACGAGATGGAAGCGCTGTGCAACTACATCAAGGCGAACTCCCTGTGCGGTCTGGGTCAGACGGCTCCCAACCCTGTTCTCTCAACCCTGCACTTCTTCCGTGACGAGTATGTCGCTCACGTTGTTGACAAGAAGTGCCCCGCAGGCGTATGTAAAGACCTGCTCGAATACACCATCATCAAGGACAACTGCATGGGCTGCTCCCTGTGCTCCCGCAAGTGCCCCGTCGGCGCGATCTCCGTTACCGACTACATCCCCGAGGGCAAGAAGAGACCCGCCTTTGAGATCGACCATAGTAAGTGTATCAAGTGCGGCGCTTGTATGGATTCTTGTAAGTTCAAGGCTATTGTCAAGGGTTAAGGGAAAGGAGAACCAACATGGAAATGCTTAACATCAAAATCAACGGCAAGGATTATACCGTTGAAAAGAATACAACGATTCTTCAAGCGTGCCATCAGTTCGGTATCAAGATCCCGACCTTGTGCTACCTGAAGGATATCAATGAGATCGGCGCCTGCCGTATGTGTCTGTGCGAGGTCAAGGGTGCGCGTTCCTTAGTCGCCGCCTGCGTCTACCCCATCGACCGTGAGGGCACCGAGATCTTCACCAACACCCCGCAGATTCGCGAGAACCGCAAAACCACCCTCGAGCTGCTGCTCAGCAACCACGACAAAAAGTGCCTGTCCTGCCCCCGCAGCGACAACTGCGAGCTCCAGCAGCTGTGTCTCGAATACGGCGTAGATGAGACCAAATTCGCCGGCGCAGAGACTCATTATGAAGAAGACCACTCCACCCTGCACCTTGTCCGCAACAACAACAAGTGCATCCTCTGCCGCCGCTGCGTCGCCGCTTGTAAGGAGCAGTTCGTCGGCGTGATCGGCGCGAACAACCGCGGCTTTGATACCGAGATCGGCTGTGCGTTCAACAAGAAGCTGGGCGAGGTTAGCTGCGTGAGCTGCGGTCAGTGTACCGTCGTCTGCCCGACCGGCGCTCTGGTCGAGAACGACAACACCGCCGAGGTATTCAAGGCGCTGGCTGACCCGACCAAGCACGTGGTCGTCCACACCGCGCCGTCCATCCGCGCGACCTTAGGCGAATGCTTCGGCATGCCGATCGGCTCGCTTGTCACCGGCAAGATGGTGACCGCGCTGAGAATGCTCGGCTTCGACAAGGTATTTGACACCAACTTCGGCGCTGACCTGACCATCATGGAAGAGGGCACCGAGTTCATCCAGAGAGTGAAGGAAGGCGGCACCCTGCCGATGATCACCTCCTGCTCCCCCGGCTGGGTCAAGTTCTGCGAGCACTACTATCCCGACCTTCTCCCCCATCTGTCCACCTGTAAGTCCCCGCAGCAGATGCAGGGCGCGATGATCAAGAGCTACTATGCCGAGAAGGCAGGCATCGATCCGCACAACATCGTGGTCGTATCCGTCATGCCCTGCGTGGCGAAGAAGTTCGAGATCACCCGTGACGATCAGGGTCGCGACGGTATGCAGGACAACGATATCTCCATCTCCACCAGAGAACTGGCGAAGATGATCAAGACCGCGGGTATTCAGTTCACTGCCCTCGAGGACAGCGATTTTGATCCCGTTATGGCGATCGGCTCCGGCGCGGGCACCATCTTCGGCGCTACCGGCGGCGTTATGGAAGCGGCGCTGAGAACCGTTGCCGACGTCCTGACCGGCGAGGATCTCAAGCAGATCGACTACAACGAGGTACGCGGCACCGACGGCATCAAGGAGGCTACCTATGAGGTTGCCGGCATGAACGTCAAGGTCGCTGTTGCCAGCGGCTTGAAGAACGCAGCTGTCATCCTCGACAAGATCAGAGCAGGTGAAGCCGACTACCAGTTTGTCGAGATCATGTGCTGCCCCGGCGGCTGTGTCAACGGCGGTGGTCAGCCCATCCAGCCCGGTCATGTACGCAACTTCGTTGACCTCAAGGCGCTCAGAGCGAAGGCACTGTATCAGGACGACCTCGGCCTGCCGTACAGAAAGAGCCACGACAACCCCGAGATCAAGGCGATCTACGAGGAGTATCTCGGCGAGCCCGGCTCCCACAAGGCGCATGAGCTGCTCCACACCTCTTATGTCGCAAGAAAGAAGAATTTCGTCTAATAGAATTGTAGCGATTCGATAGATAACAGACAACGCCCGAGAGTGATCTCGGGCGTTTTGTTCTGCTTATTTCTGTTTAAGAAAGCCTTCCCCTCGGGGTGCCCCCGTTGGGGG
>DNIP01000169.1:5066-6253 GCA_003499325.1 Oscillospiraceae bacterium | reverse complement strand
GAGAAAAATAAGTAATTTTTCTCAGATATCAGATAACAGATAACAGTTGCGGGCGGGACACCCGCGCCCGATTGATAAAAATGACCGAGCACAGCGAGATACATTCACTGTTCTCTGTTAACTGTTCTCTGTTCTCTCAATAAATCAACTTATCATGGGTCGGGGAAGTCTATCGATACCCCCGACCCTCACGGCGTATATAAAGGATGAAATAGTATGGCTAAAATGTGGGCGGGACGTACCGCCGGAGATACCAGTAAACTGGCTGACGAATTCAACAGCTCCATCGGCTTTGATTCGCGGATGTTCAAGGAGGACATCACGGGCTCCATCGCGCACGCGCAGATGCTCGCCAAGCAAGGCATCATCGAACGCAAGGAGGCGGACACCCTCTGTGACGAGCTGCTGAAGATCCTCGAGGATATCGATTCGGGAAAGCTGCCGATCAATATGGGAGCCGAGGATATCCATATGTTTGTCGAGGAGGAGCTGACCAAGCGTGTCGGCGACGTGGGCAAAAAGCTCCATACCGCGCGCTCCAGAAACGATCAGGTCGCGCTCGATCTGCGCATGTACCTGATGAACCGTGTGGATGAGCTGGGCGCCGATACCAAGCACCTGATCGCCGCTCTCGCCGATCAGGCGGAGGTGTACAAGGAGGCGATCATGCCCGGCTACACCCATCTGCAAAGAGCGCAGCCCATCATGTTCGGTCATCATCTGCTCGCCTACGCGATGATGCTCCTGCGCGACGTCGACCGCATGACAGACTGCAAGCGCAGGATGAATATTTCTCCGATCGGCTGCTGTGCGCTGGCGGGCACCACCTATGACACCGACCGTTATTTTGAGGCGGAGCAGCTCGGCTTTGAGGGCATCGCGATGAACTCGCTTGACGGCGTATCCGACCGTGATTTTGTTATCGAGCTGCTGTCCGATATCGCGATTCTGATGATGCACCTCTCGCGCCTGAGTGAGGAGATCATCCTCTGGTCATCTTGGGAATTCGGCTTTGTGGAGCTTTCCGACGCTTACACCACCGGTTCTTCCATCATGCCGCAGAAGAAGAACTCCGACATGGCGGAGCTGGTGCGCGGCAAGACGGGTCGCGTCTATGGCGATCTGATGGGCGCTTTGACGGTGCTCAAGGGACTGCCCCTCGCCTACAACAAGGATATGCAGGAGGA
>DNIP01000169.1:4125-5003 GCA_003499325.1 Oscillospiraceae bacterium | reverse complement strand
AAGGAGGGCGTGTTCGACGCGGTCGATACCGCATCCATGTCCGTGAAGATCTTCATCGGCATGATCTCGACCATGAAGGTCAAGACCAAGAATATGAAGAAGGCGGCACAGCGCGGCTTTATCAACGCGACCGACCTCGCCGACTACCTGACCAAGAAGGGTATGCCTTTTCGATCGGCTTACAAGATCTCCGGCTCCATCGTCGCCTATTGCATCGAGAACGGCGAGGTGCTCGAGACCCTGCCCCTTGAAAAATACAAGGAATATTCAGACCTGTTCGAGCAGGATCTGTATGACGATATCGATCTGTTCACCTGCGTCAACAAGCGCAATTCCGTCGGCGGCACCTCGGTGCAGTCGATCGAACAGCAGATCAGATTTGTGAGAAAGAAATTGTAATAAAGCAGAAACCTTTTCCGTAGGGTACGGCATTTATGACGTACCGAGAATGACGGGCGTTATTGTTTGCTTTTGCGTTAGATAGGGATTATTACGTTGCGCTTGATCGGTACGTCGCAAGCAGTGGCGCTTAACCAATCACAGGCTCTGCCTGTTCTTGGAGCACTGTTGCATGGGAGTTGTAAGCCAAATCATAGATTTGGACAACTCCTCAAGCGCCGTACCCTACAACTCTTTGAAATATGCATTGGAAGGTTTAAAAATATGCACAAAATATTCATCGACGGCAGCGCCGGTACCACGGGACTTCGCATCCGTGAGCGCTTATCACAGCGCAGGGATCTCGAGCTGATGATCCTGCCCGACGAGCTCCGCAAGGATACCGCCGCGCGCCGTGAAATGCTCAACAAAAGTGATATCAGCTTTCTCTGCCTGCCCGATCAGGCGGCGAGAGAGGCGGTATCGCTGATCGATAACCC
>DNIP01000169.1:0-4006 GCA_003499325.1 Oscillospiraceae bacterium | reverse complement strand
TACGGCATGCCCGAGCTGACGGGTCTGCGGGAACAGCTCAAAATCGCGACCCGAATCGCCAACCCCGGCTGTCACGCGAGCGGCTTTATCGCCTTAGTCCGCCCCCTCGTTGAGTTAGGGATTATAAAAAGAGAACGCGTTCTCTCGTGCTTTTCGCTGACGGGGTATTCCGGCGGCGGCAAGAAGATGATCGCGGAATATGAGGCACAGGATCGTGACCCGCTGTTTGACGCGCCGCGTATCTATGCGCTGGGGCAAGCGCATAAGCACCTGCCCGAGATGAAGCAGCTCTGCGGGCTCGACAAGGAGCCTGTCTTCAGCCCCATCGTCGCGGACTATTACAGCGGCATGGAGGTCAGCGTGACCCTTACCCGCGATCTTGGGTGTAAGGATTTTACGCTCGATGACATCAAGACAGCCTACAAGGACTATTACAAGAGCGGCTTGATCCGCTATGACGACAGCACCGAGGGCGGCTTGATCAGCGCCTCGGCGTTCAGCGGCCGTGACGACATGGTTGTCGCGGCATACGGCAACGATGACCGCATCACCTTGATCGCGCGCTTTGACAACCTCGGCAAGGGCGCGTCCGGCGCCGCGATCCAGAATATGAACATCCGTCTGGGGCTGGATGAAGCGGAAGGCTTGGTTATATAATAAGGAATTTGGAATGAGGAATTAGGAATTCTCAAAAGGGCTTCGCTCCGAGTGAGATTTCCGAAGGAAGGAACCATATGATGAAACTGATTGAAGGCGGTGTGACCGCGGCTCAGGGCTTTTCTGCCTCGGGCATCCACTGCGGCATCCGCAGGAATACATCGAAAAACGATCTGTCGCTGATCGTCAGCAGCACCCCTGCCTCGGCGGCGGCAGTTTATACCACGAATCTTGTCAAGGGCGCTCCCCTGACGGTCACCAAGGCGCATATTGCCGACGGCAAGGCGCGGGCGATCATCTGCAACTCCGGCAACGCCAACACCTGCAACGCCGACGGCATCGAGATCGCCGAGGGCATGGCTGCGCTCGTCGCAGAGAAAACAGGGATCGCGGCAACCGACGTTGTGGTAGCTTCCACAGGCGTGATCGGTCAGCCGCTGAGCCTTGAACCCATCCGAAACGGGATGGACGAGCTGGTCGAAAAGCTCTCTGAAAACGGCAGCAACGACGCTGCGCTGGGCATCATGACCACCGATACCGTGCCCAAGGAGGTCGCGGTCGAGTTCACCTTAGACGGCAAGACCTGCCGTATCGGCGGCATCGCCAAGGGCAGCGGCATGATCCACCCGAACATGGCGACCATGCTGGTGTTCATCACCACCGACTGCGCGATCGCTCCCGACCTGCTCCAAAAGGCGCTGTCGGGCGATATTCAAAATACCTTTAACATGATCTCCATCGACGGCGACACCTCCACCAACGACATGGTCGTGGTGCTCGCGAACGGTCTGGCGGGTAATCCCGAGATCACCGCCGAGGGCGAGGATTTCACTGCCTTTATGCAGGCGCTCAACACCGTGACCGTCAGTCTGTGCCGCATGATCGCCGGTGACGGCGAGGGCGCGACCAAGCTGCTCGAATGTCAGGTCAGCGGTGCAAAGACCCTTGCTGTCGCCAAAACCGTCGCCAAATCGGTCATCTGCTCGAGCTTACTCAAGGCGGCAATGTTCGGCGCGGACGCCAACTGGGGCCGCGTGCTGTGCGCGATCGGCTATTCCGGCGCGGACGTGGACGTCAACAAGATCGACGTATCGTTTAAGAGCAATAAAGGCACGATCGACGTTTGCAAAAACGGCGCGGGTATCGCGTTCAGTGAGGAAAAGGCAAAGGAGATCCTGCTCGAAAAGGAGATCGAGATCTTGGTCGCCCTCAATGACGGTGAATACAGCTCCACCGCATGGGGCTGTGACCTGACCTATGATTATGTCAAGATCAACGGAGATTATAGGACATAACAGATAACATATATCAGATAACAGATATCAGATAACAGTTGAGAGCGGACGTTGCCCGCACACGGGAAAATTGAATTGACCGAGCGTAGCGAGAACCAATCACTGTTCTCTATTCACTGTTCACTGTTATCTGTCCGGAGGACATACCATGAACAACAATTTTTCCAACGCGGATAGGGCGGAGGTGTTGACCGCCGCACTGCCGTATATCAAAAAATATAACGGAAAGATCGTCGTCGTCAAATACGGCGGCAACGCGATGATCAACGAGGAATTAAAACAGCAGGTCATGCAGGATATCGTCCTCTTATGGCTGATCGGCGTCAAGGTTGTGCTGGTGCACGGCGGCGGCCCCGCCATCAACGAGGTGATGGAGCGCGTGGGCAAGAAGCCCGAGTTCGTCGACGGTCTGCGCGTGACCGATCAGGAGACTATCGACATCGTCCAGATGGTGTTGTCGGGCAAGGTCAACAAGACGCTCGTCAACCTGATCGAGAGTAAGGGCGGCAAGGCGATGGGTATCTCCGGCATGGACGGCAGACTGATCGAAGCGGAGCAGAAGGATCCCCGCCTCGGCTTTGTCGGCAACGTCACCAATATCCGTCCCGAGCCGATCATGGATCTGCTCGAAAAGGGATATATCCCCGTTGTATCCACCATCGGCTGCGACAAGGACGGCAACGCCTATAATATCAACGGCGATACCGCGGCGGCGTATATTGCGGGCGCGATCAAGGCGGAGCGCTTGATCATGATGACCGATATCGCGGGCATTTTAAAGGATAAGGACGACCCCTCGAGCCTGATCCCGCAGATCACGGTCAGCGAGGCGCAGACCCTCTATCGTGACGGCGTGATATCGGGCGGCATGATCCCCAAGGTCGGCTGTTGTATCGAGGCGATCTATAAGGGCGTGCAAAAGGTCATCATCATGGACGGCAGAGTGCCGCACTCCATTTTGATGGAGCTGATGACCGACGAGGGCGCGGGCACGATGGTGCTCGGAGACGAGAAACAGTGATCAGTTGTCAGTGATCAGCTGTTGGCTGACGCTATCCACATCTATTGATATACAAACTGACTGACCACTGACCACTAAACACTGACCACTAAGGAGAAATTATGAGTATCAAACAAACCGATGAGCGCTATATCGCGCATACCTATAAACGCTTTGACATTGCGATCGTCAAGGGTGAGGGCTGTCTTTGCTATGACGACAACGGCAAGGAGTATATCGACATGACGTCGGGCATCGGCGTCAACGCCTTCGGCTACTCTGACCCCGTGTGGGCGGACGCCGTCGCCAATCAGGCGAAGCTGTTACAGCACACCTCCAACCTGTACTACACCGCTCCCTGCGCGGAGCTGGCGGAGATACTCTGCACCCGCACCGGGATGAGCAAGGTGTTTTTCAGTAACTCCGGCGCCGAGGCAAACGAGTGCGCGGTCAAGGTCGCGCGCAAATATGCCGCCGAGCATAAGGGTGCGGAGTACTACAACATCATCACCTTGCACAAGAGCTTTCACGGCAGAACCCTGACCACCCTCGCGGCGACGGGTCAGGACAACTTCCACCATGATTTTCTGCCGCTGACCGAGGGCTTCCTCTACGCTGAGCCGAATGATATCGAGGGCTTGGAGCAGCTTGTCAAAGAGAACAAGGTCGCCGGTATCCTGATCGAGACCGTACAGGGCGAGGGCGGCGTGAATGCGCTCGACGCCGATTTTGTCAAAGCGGTCGAGCGTATCTGTAAAGAGAATGATATCGTCTTTATGGTCGATGAGGTACAGACCGGTAACGGCAGAACAGGCAAGCTCTATTCCTATATGCACTTTGGCGTGCAGCCCGACGTGGTGAGTACCGCAAAGGGTCTCGCGGCAGGTTTGCCGATGGGCGCGACCCTGCTGAGTGAGAAGGTCAGCGAGGTGCTCGGCTACGGCGACCACGGCTCCACCTTCGGCGGCAACCCTGTTTGCGCCGCCGCCGCGATCTCGGTGATGAACCGCATGGATGAAGCGTTCCTCGCCGACGTCGCCGCAAAGGGACAGTA
>DNIP01000115.1 GCA_003499325.1 Oscillospiraceae bacterium | reverse complement strand
GCTTAGCGCCGCCGTTGCGGCGTTCACCGTTAGAAAGGCGCAGATAGGCGCCCAGATCGATCTGCTTGGCGAAATCAAACAGGCTTTTTTCACATACCAGTGAAGCGCGGATCTTGGTCAGCTCGCCCTCGGGCAGATTCGGGCAGTGCTTGTAGATATAGTCGGACACGACGATCGACAGCACCGCGTCGCCGAGGAACTCGAGGCGCTCGTTGTACTTCATATTCTTATGCTGCTCATGCGCGTACGAGGAATGGGTCATTGCCTCGGTCAAGAGCGCGGGGTCTTTGAATGTATAGCCGATGGCTTCCTGCAGGTCTTTCATCATGCTTCCCCGCCTTCGGCATCGGTGATTTGGTTCATCTCTTCGGTCATGGTGGCGATGATATCGGCAGAGACATAGTCCTTGCAGATGCGGATCGCGTTCTTGATGGTCTTGGCCTTGGCGTTGCCGTGTGCCTTGAACACAGGCTTGGAGCAGCCCAGCACCGCCGTGCCGCCGAACTCATCGAGATCCATTTCTTTTTTGAACGCTTTCATGTCGCCGAGCACCATTGCCGCGGCGATCTTATTCTTCAGGCTCTTGGTGAAGATGCCCTTGATCTTACCGAGTAATGCCAGCGCAACGCCCTCATAGGTCTTGATGATCATGTTGCCGGTGAAGCCGTCGCAGACTACGACGTCCGCGCCGTCGAGCGGGATATCACGGCCTTCGACATTACCGATGAAATTGACGGGAGTTTCCTTTAAGAGCTTGTAGGTCTCCTGACGGAGCTCGTCGCCCTTGTGCTCCTCGGTGCCGACGTTGGCGAGTCCGACACGGGGATTGTCAATGCCGATGACCTTGTTCATATACACGGAGCCCATGATCGCGAACTGCTGGAGCACGGCGGGACGGACGTCGGTATTGATACCGCTGTCGATGACCATCGCCTTGCCGCTTGCGGTCGGGATGACAGGCGCAAACGCAACGCGCTTGACGCCCTTGATGCGCTTGACGATGAACATGGAGCCCGCGCCGATCGCGCCGGAGTTGCCGGCGGACAGGAACGCGTCGCCCTCACCCTCCTTGAGCAGTCTGAAGCCTGTCGCCAGAGAGGTGTTCGCCATCGCCTTGGTGCGGATCGCGGAGGGGGAATCGTTGTTGGTGAAAACGTCGGGCGCGTGATGGATCGCAATGCCGTCGAGGCTGATCTGATTGTCAGCCGCTACCTTGCGGATCGTATCCTCAGCGCCGACGAGAATGATGTCTACGCCGTATTCGTTTTTGGCGTCTACCGCGCCTTTGATGATTTCGAGCGGGGCGTTATCGCCGCCGAACGCGTCTACAATGATTTTCATATTACCAAATCCTTATCTTAGAATAGCCTTCCCCTTGAGGGGAAGGTGGGCAATTTGCCTTATAGGTGAATTGGTCGGATGAGGTGGAAACACTTCCACTCAATCTCTTATATTGATTATTTGAAAAGGTTTCCACCTCATCCGCTTCGCTACGCTCAGCACCTTCCCCTCAAGGGGAAGGCTTGATTTCATTCTCTTCCATGAATCGCTTCAAATCGGAAAGGGAACGGTCGGCATATGCCTGTCCGCGTTCCGCCTTATCGCGCGGGCGGTTTTCGAGCGCGGGCAGGATGCCGAAGTTCGCGCCCATGGGCTGGAAGTCGGTCACAAAGCTGTCGCTGATATACCGCGCCATCGCGCCCATCATGGTGGTCGGCGGCAGGGTGATCGTGTCCTTGCCGCTGAGCAGGCGTGCGGCGTTGATGCCGCAGAGCATACCCGACGAGGCGCTCTCCATATAGCCCTCGACGCCCGTGAGCTGACCGGCGAAGAAGCGGTTTTTATTTTCTTTATCAGAATAATCCGAGTTGAGGATCTTCGGAGAGTTGATGAAGGTGTTGCGGTGCATCACGCCGTAGCGCAAAAACTCCGCGTCATGCAGGGCGGGGATCATAGAGAACACCCGCTTTTGCTCGCCGAATTTGAGATTCGTCTGGAAGCCGACGAGGTTGTACATGGTGCCCGCGGCATTCTCCTTGCGCAATTGCAGCACCGCCCACGGACGGTGCCCTGTGCGCGGATCGCGCAGTCCGACGGGCTTCATCGGCCCGAACCGCACGGTATCAAGACCGCGCTGCGCCATCACCTCGATGGGCATACAGCCCTCATAGACCTTGGGGTTCATCACATCGAACTCATGCACCGGGGCGCGCTCGGCAGAGACGAGCTCCTCATGAAACGCCTCGTACTCGGCTTTGTTCATCGGGCAGTTGAGGTAGTCCTCTCCCCCACCCTTGCCGTAGCGCGATTCATAGAACGCGTGCTCCATATCGATGGAATCCGCCGCGACGATCGGCGCCGCCGCGTCGAAGAAACGCAGGCTCGCGCCGTAATGCGCGGCGATATCCTCGGCGAGCGCGTCATGGGTAAGCGGCCCCGTGGCAATGATCACCACGCCGTCGTCGGGGATCGCAGTGATCTCCCGCGTGATATAGGTGATGTTCGGATCGTTCATAATCGCCTGCGTTACCAGCGCGGAGAACTGCTCACGATCGACCGCGAGCGCCCCGCCCGCAGGTACGGCGCATTGGTCAGCGCACTGCAATAAGAGCGAGCCGAGGGTGCGCATTTCTTCCTTTAAAAGACCCGCGGCGGAATTGACGCGCTTTGCCTTAAAGGAATTGGAGCAGACGATCTCACATAATTTTTCGGAATGATGGGCAGGACTGAGCTTTTGCGGCTTAGTGTCGTAAAGATCGACATGGACGCCTCTTTTGGAGAGCTGATATGCCGCCTCACAGCCGGCCAGCCCCGCGCCGATGATGGTTACTTTCTTCATTGTTAGCAGTCAGTGGTCGGAAGTTGATTCAACTCCTCACTCCTAACTCCTCACTCCTAACTGTTTTATTTCTTATAGCCGCAGCCTTCGTGCTGGCAGAACAAGCCGCCCTTTTTGCCCTTGCGCTTGAAGAGGATGTCGCCGCAGTTGGGACAGCGCTCATCGACCGGCTCATACCATGACACAAAGTCGCACTTCGGATAATTGGAGCAGCCGTAGAAGATCTTGCCCTTGCCGGTGCGCTTGACAATGACGTCGCCGTCGCACTTGGGGCATTTCACGCCTACGTTCTCCACATATTTCTTGACGTTTTTACAATCGGGATAGCCTGGGCAGGCAATGAACTTGCCGTAGCGTCCGACCTTGACGACCATCTGTCTGCCGCATTTCTCGCAGATGATATCCGTCTTATCCTCTTCGAGCTCGATCTTGACGCCCTGCATATCGGCCTTCGCCTTTTGGAGCGTCTTGTCGAAATCGGTATAGAAGCCGTCGAGCAGCTCGACCCACTCGGTCTTGCCGCTTTCAACGGTGTCGAGCTCCTGCTCCATCTGGGCGGTGAACTTGACGTTGACGATCTTGGGGAAGCGCTCCTTCATCAAGCCTGCCAGCGCCTCGCCAAGCTCGGTGGGGATCAGCGTCTTGCCGTCGCGCTTGACATATTCGCGCGAGGTGATGGTGGAGATGGTCGCGGCATAGGTAGAAGGTCTGCCGATGCCGTATTCCTCGAGCGCCTTGATCAGCGACGCTTCGGTAAAGCGCGCGGGCGGCTGGGTGAAGTGCTGATTGCCTAAGAGCTCCTTTGCCTTGCAGGGGGTATCCTTCTCCAAAGAGAGGATGCGGTTATCCTTATCGTCCTCGTCGTCCTTGCTCTC
>DNIP01000010.1 GCA_003499325.1 Oscillospiraceae bacterium | reverse complement strand
CGATCGAGCACCTCGGCTGGGTGCGAATCGACTGCACCGAGGGCGGAGAGATGCGCTCCATTGAGAATATCAACGATGAAATTATATCTCTGCTCAAAATCGGAGATACTAATGATAAGATCAACCGATAGGAGGATTATGATGTTTTACTGCTTTTTAGCTGACGGATTTGAAGAGATTGAAGCATTAGCGACCATCGATATCCTGCGCCGTGCGGATATCCCGGTCACGACGGTCGGTGTTGACGGCGACGTGATCTGCGGCGCTCACGATATCTGCGTGACTGCCGATATGCCGATCGGCGATTTTGAATTTGTCGAGGATACGCTGGGCGTCATCCTGCCGGGCGGTATGCCGGGCGTGAAGAACCTGTATGCCGACGAGACGGTACGTCAGGCGGTTTCCTACTGCCAAAGCCGCGGCTTATATCTCTGCGCGATCTGCGCCGCTCCGTCTATCTTGGGACGCATGGGCGTTCTCGATGGCAAGAAGGCGACCTGCTTCCCCGGTTTTGAGGAGGAGCTCAAGGGCGCCGAGGTGACCGGTGAAAAGGTCGTTGTTGACGGCAATATCATTACCGCCAAGGGCGCAGGCTGTGCGCTTGACTTCGGCTTTACCATCGTATCACAGATTCAGAGCAAGGCGGATGCCGACCGCATCGCCGCCTCGATGCAGTGCTGATATGGCGGCGAACAATCCCGCGTCGACCGATAAGCCGTATCTCAGAGATTATTTTGTCGAACAGCGCAAGCGCTTGTGTGAGGATTTGGAGCGCAAGAACGCACTGGATCTGGAGATACAGACGCGACTGCTGATCACCCCCGAATACCGTGCCGCCGATACAGTCTTGCTGTACATGGCGCGTCCGACTGAGATCGCGACCTCCTTGATCATCCATGCCGCCTTTGCCAATCATAAGAGAGTGGCGCTGCCGGTGTGTATGGAGCAGGGGCAGATGATCTTCCGCCGTATCGATTCGCTCGATGACGTTGCGCCTGGACGGTTCGGCATATTGGAGCCCAAGGCGGCGTGCGATACGGTCACGCCCGACGAACATACCTTATGCGTGTGTCCCGCGCTGTCCTGCGATATGCGCGGCTATCGGCTCGGCTTCGGCGGCGGCTACTATGACCGCTATCTCGCCGAATTCCCCGGAGTGAAGGCGGCGCTATGCTATGCCGACAGCATGCTCCCGAGGATCAGGGAAGATGCTTTTGATATCAAAATGGACGTTATCCTGACGGATAGCTTTTCACGATATATGAAGTGATCCATTGACACGAACGATGAAGTGATTCAATTCACAGATTGGAGAACCATGATGAGTGATAATTCACGAAATAGTATACCCGAGGATTCGATCGAGGCGACCCGACGCAAGAAGATGGAAGAATTCCGTCGTTCCGCGGATCGCAGCGCGATCAGGGGCGATTATGATGCCGATACCTCCTATGAATCGGATGCGCGGCGCTATCAGCCCGAAGAATCCTCCCGTGATGACGCATATGCCGAGGAGTCCGCTCCCCGACGCCGCAGAAGAAACCGTGAGATCAATTCCTATTCGGACAGCGATACCAGGAAGAAGATCGAGCGCGATTCCAAAAAGGCGTTAAAACAGCAGAAGAAGGAAGAGAAGAAGCTCGAAAAATCCAAGGCAAAGCGCAACCGCCGCATCTTCAAGCTCGTATGGATCACCATGATCGCGCTGGTCGGCATCGTGCTGTCCCAGTTCCTGCTGGTCGGCATTAATGACCTGATGGCGATCTCGCGTGAGGATAATCCCACCAAGGTGATGATCCACGTTCCCGCCAACCCCTCTATGGACGATATCGCAAAGCTGCTCTATGACGCTAATGCCATCGAGCAGCCCGGCTTCTTTAAGCTCTATGCGGGCTTCACCTCCTCCGAGAAGGGCTTCAGACAAGGCGATTTTGAGATCGAGACCGATAAGGACTATGAGGCGATCATCAACTTCTTGCAGAGCAACGTCAACCGTACCGACATCGTCAAGCTGCAGATCACCGAGGGTATGAACCTGCTGGAGATCACTCAGACGCTGCATGAAAAAGGCGTTATCTCCGATGAGCAGGAATTCCTCAATCTCTGCAACAGCGATTACTTTGATACCGATTTCACCTTCCTCAAAAATATCACGAACAAGGATGACCGCTATTATAAGCTCGAGGGATATTTGTTCCCCGATACCTACGAGTTCTATCTGGGCGAGGATCCCAAGTCGGTTATCAGCAAGTTCCTCAACAACTATGATAACAAGGTCATGCTCCACAAGGAGAAGTATTTCGGCAACAGCAAGAAATCTACTCTTTCGGATGAAGTCGCTGAGACAGGATATTCCCTCGACGAGATCCTGACCATCGCGTCCATCATCCAGGCGGAGGCGGCGTCTCGTGACGATATGTACGAGATCTCCGCGATCTTACATAACCGCTTGAAGAACGGCGCGCAGAGCGGCGTCAGCAAGCTCAACTGCGACAGTACCTACTACTATCCCTACCGCAAGGCGGAGAATGTGCCCGAGAGCATCAAGTCGAGCTTCAAGTCCAAGTACAATACGGATGAGATCGACGGCTTGCCCGCAGGCCCGATCTGCAACCCCGGTATTGAGGCGATCAAGGCGGCGATCAAGCCTAACGAGAGCAATAACCTCTACTTCTGCCACGATAAGGAAGAAAACGGTTCCACTCCGTATTACGCGACCACGATCGAACAGCATGAGGCGAATCTGCGCGCGATCGAGAGCGGTACGACCAATACCTACAACGAGTATAACTACGGCTACGATAACTATTATTACGACTATAGCTACAACAATGACGGACAGCAGCAGACATATGGTTAAACCGGAGGTATTGTCACCTGCCGGTGATAGTGAGAGTTTTGACACGGCGTTACGCTTTAATGCGGACGCCGTGTATCTCGCAGGAAAGAGCTTCGGTATGCGTACCGCTTCAAAGAATTTTTCTTTTGAAGAACTAAAATTATCCTGCGATAAAGCGCATGCTTTGAAGAAAAAGGTCTATCTGACCTGTAATACCCTGCCGCGCAACGCCGATCTGCCGTTGATGCCCGCGTTCTTACAGCAGGCGGCAGCTTGCGGTGTGGACGCGTTCATCATCGCCGATCTCGGTGTGTTCGAGATGGCAAAGCGGTATGCGCCCGAGGTGGAGCGCCATATCTCTACCCAGGGCGGTATCATCAACTATGAGTCGGCGCTGGCGTGGTACAACATCGGCGCGAAGCGTGTCGTATTGGCGCGTGAGATGCGGCTTGATGAGATCGCCGAGCTGCGCGCGAGGATCCCCGATGAGCTCGAGATCGAGTGCTTTGTCCACGGCGCGATGTGCGTGTCCTTTTCGGGCAGATGCCTGATCTCGTCCTTTATGACGGGACGGGACGCGAACCGCGGCGACTGCGCCCAGCCCTGCCGCTGGAAATATCATCTGTACGAAGAAAACCGCGAGGGTCAGTTTTTCCCCGTGGAAGAGGATGACAAGGGGACGTATCTGTATAACTCGCGCGATCTGTGCATGATCGAGCATATCCCCGCGCTGGTGCAGGCGGGCGTCAACAGCCTGAAGATCGAGGGCAGGGCTAAGACCTATTACTACACGGGCGTGACGACCAACGCCTATCGTCATGCTGTCGATGAATACTGGGATCACCGTGATGAACCCGATTACCGCGTCAGCCCGTGGATCGTAGAGGAGCTGGAGAAGATCAGCCACCGCGCGTATTCGACAGGCTTCTTCTTCGGCGAGCCCGGACAGGAGACGGTCAACGGCGGCTATATCCGCCGCTATAACGCGGTCGCGGTGTGTGAAGAGGGCAGTAATGCGGAGAATGTCTGCGTGATCACACAGCGCAACAAGTTCCTCGTAGGCGACACGCTCGATATCCTGCCGCCCGACGGCTTCTCCTTTGAGGTGAAATGTCTGGGTCTCAAAAACGAGGAGGGGGAAGAGGTACCCTCCGCGCCGCATCCCATGCAAAGGCTGTGGATGACGACAGACCGCAGCATCCCGCAGGGCTCCGTGATCCGCAAGCGCAATCCGTAACAATTGTATTCAGCAGCTTTTCGTTGAGTATGTTAGGATGATTTGTCAGATTCAACAATATCGGTATTGACAACGGCGGAGAATAGCGATATAATACTTTTCGGCTGAGAAGGGACGAGCGAATATGCTCCCGTTCAGAGAAGGGTCGGTCGGTGTGAGACCCTACGGGAAGTATCCGCAGCCACCCCGGAGCCTCCGTGTGAAAGCGCGGCGTCACTCTGCGTTAAGGAGAACTGAGTGGTCGTATCATCGATACGGCAATTTGGGTGGTACCGCAGGTCAGCCTGTCCCATGTTTTTGGGGCAGGCTTTTTTAATTATACTAAGTATCATTAAAACACTTTAACATTTAATGCGATAAATTCCGCATAGCGGTGTTGTCGTCCTTGACATACGCCAGTATGCCTGCGTCCTCCGCCTTGCTCTGCGAAATTTCTCGCTAACAAATTTGTTAAAGCGTTTAATGGATACTTAGTATAACAAACCACATCAAGGGCTGTCGCGTTCATCTGCGCGACAGCTTTTTTGATTTTTTAAAAAATGATG